>JAZSIZ010000014.1:0-4601 GCA_045534015.1 Victivallaceae bacterium
AAAGAGATTAAAAAATCAGCGTTGATGAGATTAGAGCGGTAGTTTGAGCGTGGCTATTGAATAAATAACCACCGAAAACGCCCCGCTTTAAGATCGCAACGATGATTTTTAAGAATTTTTGAGGACTTTTGAAATTGCCTCAATTAAACAAATTCAGCAGTAAAATGAAAATAGAACTCCACATCCATACGACCGGATTTTCCTATTGCGGCAAACTTTCAGCGGCGGAAATCGTTGATTTGTACAGTCAGGCAGGTTTCGATGCCATTGTTATAACCAATCACTTCAACTCCATTTCCAAACAGTGGTTTCTTGACAACGGCGGAAAAGATTACCATAAATCCTATTTTGACACCATCCGTCAGGCGGCGGAACTCGGGGAGAAATGCGGATTGCTGGTACTCGGCGGTTTTGAATTGCGTTTTGATGAAAATGCCAATGATTATCTGGTCTACGGCATGACTCCGGAACAATGCCTTGACTATGAAAAGATCTTTACCATGACAGCGGCGGAATTCGGTGCATTTGCCAGAGAAAACGATATTCTTTTTTATCAGGCACATCCATTCAGAAACGGCATTACTGTTGTGAACCCCGAACACCTTTTCGGGATAGAGGTTTTAAATACCCATCCGCGCCATGACAGCCGCAATGATATTGCACTTGCCTGGGCTGAGAAATACGGTTTGCATAAAATTGCCGGTTCAGATTGCCATCAGAAACAGGATGTCGGCTCCAGTGCCATTTTTACGGATTATCCGGTAAAAGATATGAGCGATCTGGTTCATGTCCTGAAAAATGATCTTTATACTTACGGTGAAAATCTCAAACAGCCTTGCTCCCTGTCTTGAGAAAACAGTTCCCGTAAAACTCTGATAACAGTGTGAATACTCAAGCTGTTTCTGTATGTTTTTGTTCACCATTTTCCGATAGAATAAAAGCCGCACCGAAAAAAAGTCGCACCGCAGACAATTATTTATCAGCGTTTTCAGAAAAAGAAAAATCGCAAATTGAAATTCAACTTTCTGATGCTATATTACGTTGACGATGCCTGATTTTGAACTTTATTGGAGATTTGCGTGGTGCGAAAAAAATGAAAAACGAAGATGCTTCAGAACATTTGATTCCTCCGCACGGCGGATACAGTAAACTTGTCACCTACAAGATCGGACTTCTGATCTATGATGCGACTGTCGCTTTTTGTGAACATTATCTTGATCGTAAAGACCGGACTTTTGACCAAATGGTTCAGGCGGCACGTTCCGGAGTGGCAAATATTGTGGAAGGTTCCCAAGCCAGCGCCACCAGTAAAAAAACTGAACTCAAATTGACCAATGTTGCAAAAGCATCGCAGGAAGAATTGCTCGAAGATTACCGCTCCTTTTTACGCCAGCGCAACTTGCCCATGTGGGATGCTCAATCAGCGCAAGCACACACAGTAAGACAAGCCCGCCCGGAAAACTTGGTACAGCTCCGGCAACTTATGGTTTTTCTGGTGTCAGACCTGTCCGACAAGTCTGACAAGTCCGACAAAAATGCCGTTAAACAGGAGGTCGCCGCCAATACGATGATTTGTTTAATCAATCAGGAAACATTTCTGCTTGCAAGACAAATATCCCGTCTTGCTGCCGATTTTGAACAGCATGGCGGCTTTACCGAAAGACTTTACCGGATACGTTCTGAAAAAAGAAAACAATACGGCGAAAATAGTCGCACCGGAAAACAGTCGCACCGCAGGCATTAAATCATTGCCTTTTTTGACAAGATCGACCTTTGCGTTTTACATTTCTGACAGCCTTTTTTGTGCAGCCTGACGGTTATAAAAAGTAATACGGATTTTCTCAAAAAAATTTTATTCTGCACTTGTATTTTTGCTTTTTACAGATATATTAAGTTAGTGAACAATAACTAACCTATCAAAAAAAGTACAGCTCATGGAATTAAGCAAAAGACAGAAAGAGATCATCGAGGCGGCAATTTCCCTGATTGCCCGAAATGGAATCGAAGGATTAACGACCAAAGCCTTATCCACTGCCGTCGGAATTTCTGAACCGGCTTTATACCGGCACTTTTCCAATAAAGCCGAAATCATCCGTGCAATGATAACCGACTTCGATGGTGACATCGAAATTTTGAAGAATACTCAAAGTGGATGGCAATTCATCAAAGCGTTTTTTGCCCATCGCATTGAACAAGTGAGAACAAAACCGGCACTGGCGAATATTATCTATTCCGAAGAATTATTTATCCACAACAGCGATTATGCCGGTCTTATGAAAGAGATGATGCACAACCACCGGAACATGATCATGGAAAATATTGTCATTGCGTCCAGTAATGGGAGCATCAGAAATGACATTGCTCCGGAAATGGTTTTCCGTATGCTCGCCGGTTCATTGCGTTTATTGATAAAGCAGTATGGAATGAGTGGCAATGCATTTGATTTATGCTCCGAAAGCACTATGTTGTTTAATACATGGGATACACTTTTTAAGGTGAAATAAGCGTCAATATTCAACCGGGAGGTATGAAATGGAAGAAAAAATGTTCTGTTTCCAATGTCAGGAAGCTTGCCGAAACACCGGATGCACCCTTGCCGGAATGTGCGGAAAAAAAGCCGGAACCGCCAATTTGATGGATGAAATAATCCGTCAACTCAAACTTATCGCTCTGACCCGGAATGTTGACAGGCAGCTTGGACGTTTTATTGTCAAGTCCCTTTTTATGACCATCACCAATGCCAATTTTGATAATGCCGCACTTCAAAGACAATTGAATGAGGCAATAAAACTTGCAGGTGCAAGTCCGGTGCAGCTCCCCGCCGGTGTGCTTGCTTGTGAAAATGAAGATCTCCGCTCCCTGCGGGAATTGCTTACTTACGGCTTGAAAGGTATTGCAGCTTATGCTGAACACGCCGCCGTTTTGGGCAAAGAAGATGATGTAATTTATGCTTTTTGCTTCAAAGCATTACAGACAGCAGCAACGGAAACGGATTCCGGAAAACTTCTTGCAGTTATTCTGGAAGCGGGCGAAATCGCTGTCAAAACAATGGCATTGTTGGATAACGCCAATACGGAAAACTTTGGAAATCCGCAAGTAACAACGGTCAAAACCGGAGTCGGCAACCGTCCCGGAATTCTGATTTCCGGACACGATCTGCTTGACCTCAAGGAACTTCTGGAACAAAGCAAGGATGCCGGTATCGATATTTATACCCACTGTGAAATGCTTCCGGCGCACTATTATCCGGAGCTGAAAAAATATCCGCATCTTTACGGCAATTACGGAAACGCATGGCACTTGCAGAATAAGGAATTTGCAGCATTCAACGGTCCGGTTTTGATGACTACCAACTGCATAACTCCGGTACAGGATGCTTATAAAGAACGGATTTTTACGACTGGGGCGGCGGGGTATCCGGGCGTACCGCACATTGCTGACCGCAAAAATGGCAAACAGAAAGATTTTTCAAAAATCATCGAACTTGCAAAAAAATGTAAAGCTCCGGAAACATTGGAAAACGGTACGATTACCGGAGGTTTTGCTCATGCACAGGTCTTTGCCCTTGCCGATAAAGTGGTGGAAGCAGTCAAGTCCGGCGCAATCAAACGCTTTGTGGTAATGGCAGGTTGTGACGGCAGACAGAAAGAACGTCAATATTATTCCGATGTGGCAGAAAATCTGCCTGAAGATGCCGTCATTCTGACTGCCGGATGTGCCAAGTATCGGTACAACAAACTTGTGACCGATGATATCGGCGGTATTCCCAGAGTTCTGGATGCCGGACAGTGCAATGACTGTTATTCGTTGGCTGTGATTGCATTGAAACTCAAGGAAGTTTTCGGAGTCAAAGATATAAACGAATTGCCCATATCCTTTGATATTTCATGGTATGAACAGAAAGCGGTTGCGGTATTGCTTGCGTTATTGCATCTTGGATTTAAAAATCTCCGGCTCGGTCCAACACTTCCGGCGTTCCTTTCGCCCAATGTTGCAAAGATCCTGGTCGAAACTTTTGATATCAAAGGGATCACCGATCCGCAAACGGATATCAATGCAATGATGGCTGGAAAATAAGTTTACCCAAAGATTGGCGGCAGGATAACCCTCTGCCATTCATCGGGTAAATTCACGACATAAAAAAATCCCATCATAAATGACGGGATTGCAGATAAAGCAAGGTATGGTGGAGGGTGTTTTAATTCTCCGGAATAGTTCTCTCAAGCTCAAAATGGTTGCTGACAATGCAATCTTGCTGAACTATGCCGTTTCTCCGGCACATCAAAGTACGGACACACAGTTTCCCGTGGATTACCATATCCCTTACTATTTCAGCTATTCAATCCTCAAACAATCTGTCCTTAATATACTGTTTGCCCACCAGTTTGTCAAATCGTATTTGAAAAATACTCCATCAAATTCGTATCGTAGCCATGTCGTTCTGTGTGCCAATGACTTGTCCTAATATGTTGTCTTCCTAAGACCGCTTGGCCTCCGACTTTATCCCTTACTATTTCAGCTATTCAATCCTCAAACAATCTGTCCTTAATATACTGTTTGCCCACAAGTTTGTCAAATCGTATTTGAAAAATACTCCATCA
>JAZSIZ010000124.1:0-32071 GCA_045534015.1 Victivallaceae bacterium
CACGGGTGCGAGCACCGCAAGGGTGCGAGCGCGCAGGTCTGGACTGGAGCGCACTGTCAAGCGCAAGCGCAAGACAGGCGAGCAAAATCACTTTTGCGAGCGCGAAAGGAAGACCGAGCATAAGCCGGGAGTGCAGTGGAAAGACCGACCAGGCAAGCCCGCAGGGCGCAGCCGATAAAGACCGCTTGCGGTCGTCGGTCGCCCCACGGAACCCCCGGCGCATACCGCAGTGGAAACTGTCGCACTGAATCCGCTTGGAAAGTGTGTGCGTAAAGGTTGGGGAGTATGAGGGGAGGAAACCGTGGAACGGTTGCCTATCCCCTCATGCAAACAGAACCTTTGCAGACTGCACAAGTGGAGCATTACAGGATGCGGCACGCAGACCGGGCGGGTGGAGCCGGGTGTTATGAGAGGTTTTGAGAGATTTTGAGAGGTTATGAGATGTTTTGAGAAAGCACAATCTCCCACAATCTCCCATGAAAACACAGCTTGCATGCCACAGGTGGCATACGGGCTGTTGGCTCCGTAACCATCCGTATTAACGCCTGTTCCGCCCGTCCGTCTCCGCCTTACGGCTCCGCCGTGACAAGGGGAGGGCGGAATACCCTGCAAAAAATCACCTTGTACGCTTGTAAAAATCACACTTTTGTGGTATGTTATATGCATGGATGCAAGTGTTTCCAAAGAGGATCAAGTTATGGCGGACAAAAAGAAATTGCTGTTGCATATCTGCTGTGCCCCGTGCGGAGCCGGATGTGTGAACCGGCAGGAGATGATATCTGCTGACCGGGAGGTGACTCTCTTTTATTCCAACAGCAATCTGGATAGTGCCGCCGAATTTGAAAAACGGTTGTCGGAAGTGAAAAAACTGGCAGAATTTTACCATCTGCCGCTGATCGTCGATCCATACGATCATCAGGCATGGCTGGCTGAAACTGCGGAATTTTCCGGCGAACCGGAAGGCGGTGAAAGATGCCGCAAATGTTTCAAATTCAATTTGTCAAGAGCAGAAGCAGCAGCCGGGGATTCCGGTTTTGCCACCACCTTGACCGTCAGTCCGAGGAAAGCAAGCAAAGTGATTTTTGAAGTCGGCAGTCAATGGGAGAACTTTGAAAAGATCGACTTCAAAAAGAAAAACGGTTATCTGACCGGCAGAAACTTCGCTCTCGAGCATGGTTACTACCGGCAGAATTATTGCGGTTGTGAATTTTCCCGCCGTCCGGCGGCGGAAACAGGAAGTGAGGAAAAATAAATGAGTATGGTTGACAATCTTATCGGTAAAGCCAATGTTCTGGTCGAGGCTCTGCCTTATATACAGAAATTCCGCCATTCACTGGTGGTCGTTAAATTCGGCGGCAGTGTGATGGAAGAACCAAAACTGGTCGCCGGTGCCATGCGGGATATTGTCATGCTTGAGGCTATCGGTATTACTCCGGTGGTGGTGCATGGCGGCGGCAAAGCGATCTCTGCGGCATTGCAGGAAAAGGGGATACCGGTGAAATTTGTCAACGGTCTGCGTTACACCTGCGGCGAAACCATCAAAGTGGTGGATGATGTTCTGCACAATCAGGTCAATGCCCAGCTGGTTGCTCTCGGCGGTGAAGCCGGCGGCAAAATGGCGGGCATTTCCGGTAAAGAGGTTCTGCGCGCGGAAAAGACCATGAGCAAAGATCCGGTCAGCGGAGTTGAAGAAGATATCGGTTTTGTCGGTAATGTGGTCGGCGTGAATACTTCCGCCATCCTCGAAGCCATTGCTGGTGGATGCATTCCGGTTGTAACACCCCTTGGTTCCGGTACCGATGGAAATGTTTACAATATCAATGCCGATACTGCCGCCAGCAAGATCGCCGAAGCTCTCCACGCCCGCAAACTGGTCTTTGTCAGTGATGTTCCCGGAGTGCTTTCCGACCGCAATGATGAAAATTCAGTAATTCCTACCATCCGCACCACAGACATCCCTGAACTTGTCCGCAGCGGAGTGCTTTCCGGCGGTATGCTGCCCAAGATCCAGGGTTGTGTGAAAGCTCTGGAATCCGGGATCAACAAAGTTCACATGATCAATGGCAGGATCCCGCACGCTCTGCTGCTGGAAATTTTTACCGAAGATGGTGTCGGTACCCAGATAGTGCGCCCTGATTCAAGGATGTAAGTCAAATGAGCGGCAGTGTTTTCGGTAATATTTTTAAAATCTCCACCTTCGGTGAATCCCACGGCGAAGCTCTGGGGGTGGTCATTGACGGATTGCCCGCCGGGATCCGGATCGACCGGGGATTTATCGCCGCACAGATGGCTCGCCGCCGTCCGGGGCAGTCGGCTCTGACCACCAGCCGTCAGGAAGCTGATGAAGTGGAGATTCTTTCCGGTGTATTGGATGATGTTTCCACCGGCACTCCGCTTGCCATGATCATCCGCAATACCAATCAGCACAGCAAAGATTACAGTGAACTGGAAAAAATTTTCCGTCCCGGTCACGCCGATTACGGTTATTTCTGCAAATACGGCATCCGGGATGTCCGCGGCGGCGGACGTTCTTCGGGCAGGGAGACCTGCGCCCGGGTCGCTGCCGGGGCGGTGGCTCAATTGATGCTCAACTCATACGGTATAAAAATCTGTGCATACGCCGGAGAGATCGGCGGCGTTGAAGCAAAAACTTTTGACATTGCTGAAATTGAAAAGAATCCAGCCCGTTCTCCCGATCCGGTTGCGGCTGTTGCCATGATGGAAGCGGTCGCAAAAGCCAAAGCGGAAAATGACAGTGTCGGCGGGATCGTAAATTGTTTTGTTTCCGGAGTTCCCGCCGGATGGGGTGAACCGGTCTTTGATAAACTCGATGCCCGGCTGGCTTATGCGATGCTGAGTCTGGGCAGTGTAAAGGGTATCGAATTTGGTGACGGATTTGCCGCCGCCCGCAGCAAAGGCAGCGAAAATAATGATCCGATGTCTCCGGCTGGATTTCTTTCCAACCACGCTGGTGGTATACTTGGCGGTATTTCCACCGGGGAAGATATTCTTTTTTCTCTGGCGGTCAAACCGACTCCATCCATTTCCTGTGAGCAGCAGACGATGGATAAAGCCGGGAATCCCCGTACGATCACCATCCGCGGCAGACATGATCCATGTATCGTGCCGAGAATAATTCCGGTGGTTGAAGCGATGACTGCCATCGTACTGGCTGACTTCGCTCTTTTGAGCAGATCGGCGAAAATTTGAACATGTCAACTCAATCAATAACAAGGAGAGATTGAAAATGTATATCGGAAGAATCGTTGCATTCGGTATGACCAGAGAAGAAAAAGTTTGCGCCATGTACCGGGTTTCCTCCCGGTCATTCCCCAATCGTATGGCGGTGGAAAACAATGGCAAAGTCGCTATCGTTCCCCGTCCGGGGGCAGAGAGTGATCTGGCGAAAAATCCTTATATCAGCTACAACTGTTTGCGGATTGCCGGTGAATGGGCTATCGCCACCAATGGTTCCCAAACTGATCCGATCACTGAAAAGATCGCCATGGGTATGCCGGTGCGTGATGCTATCAGCCTCGGTCTGCTGGCGATGGATTACGAAAAAGATTCTCTGGATACCCCGCGTGTTGTGGCTGTTGCCGGACGTGTTTCCAAAGTCGGTTATCTGGGTATCATCCGCAAAGATGCGCTGCTGGTCAGAGAATTTGCCCTTGAACCGGGGGTTGCACGCTATATTTCCACCTACGAGAAAAATGTTCCGTGCGACAACAACGTCGACCGTGAATTTACTGCGGCATGTCAGGATTGCGCCGCAAATTACGTGGTCAATGGCGGTGTTTTTGCCGATTTTGAACAGCCGGTGACTGCCGCTGCCGCAATGGATAACGGCGAAGGATTCTCACTTGCCACAGTCGTTTGCTGACTATGAATAATATCGTTGCCGCTGAAGCCGGGAAATGGGGATTGCGTTTATACTTCCATGACGGAAAAACTTTCCGCACGGAAACAGTGCCTTTTTCTCCCTTTATCCTGCTGGATAAAGATACAGCGGCACCGGAAAATTGCCGCATGGAAGAGCTTTCGGGCAGTGGAAAATTCTGCCGTCAGCTCTTTTATGATGATTTTGACCGTTACCATGCGGAACTGCCGGAATTGAAAAAACTTCCGGGAGTGTTTTCTTTTAACAGTCTTCTGCAGCAGGCTTTGACCGGCTGTGATCTCAATCTCTTTGGCGGAATGGATTTTGATCAGTTGCGCCGGATGTATTTTTCCATGCAAATGGAAAATGATGTGATCAAGGCTGTTGAAGTTGCTGATTCAGACGGATATACTGCTGTTTTCCATGGCAGTGAAGCGCAGATCATTACCGCTTTTAAAGAACAGATAAAAATTTTTGATCCGGATATTCTCGGCGGCTTCAATTGTTGCCGTGAAGAGCTGCCGTTGCTGGTCAAACGGGCGAAAAAATTGAAAATCACGCTTGACTGCGGCAGAAACGGCGGAGTTTTTTCTGCAAAAAATTCCCGTTTTTCCGCCGGGGAAAAGCAGTATTCCTACCAGAGATTTTCGCTTGAGGGCAGACATGTGATCGACCTTTATCACGCCGTACTACTTTACGATGCGGCGCACCGGGATCTGGAAGATCTGGAACTTTTATCTCTGCGTGAGTATTTTCATCTTTCCGGAAATTCTGCTGCGGAGTTGATTTCTCAACTTGCAGATATTCTGCTTCCGGCATATTTTTACCGGACAAGAGAGCTGCCGCTGGGATTTCAGGATGCTCTTCTCCGGGGTTCCGGCAGTGCGCTTGATGCTTTGCTCATTGCCAAATATCTGCAAAAGAGATGTGCCATTCCGGTTCCGGAAGTTGCCCGGCCGTATGCCGGAGCGTTGTCCGGAATGGAAAAAAGCGGAGTATTTTATAATGTGCGCCACTGCGACGTACGTTCTCTTTATCCGTCTTTGCTGTTGCTTACCGGCACAGCTCCCGCTCGGGATGAACTTGGAATCTTTCTGGAATTGCTCGCCCGGCTGCGCACATTCCGTCTTGAGGCAAAAGACCGGGCAAAACAGCTGCCCGCAGGTAAAGAGAAACGCCAATTGGAGGCTTTGCAAAGTTCATTCAAGATCCTGATAAACTCTTTTTACGGTTATCTCGGCTTTGCCCAGGGGTGTTTTAATGATTTTTCTCTGGCGGAAAAAATCACGGCATCGGGCAGAGAGATCCTCGGCAGACTGACTGCCGCACTTCAGCAATGTCAGGCGGAAGTAATAGAAATGGATACCGATGGAATATATTTCCAGATGCCGCAATGTGATATGTGCCGGATCGACAAGGCTTTGCAGGATGTTCTGCCTGCCGGAATCGATTTGGAATTTGATGCTGATTATCCGGCGATGTTCAGTTACAAGGCTAAAAATTATGCCCTTTTACACAGCGACGGTTCCGTTACGCTTACCGGGGCGGCATTGAAATCAAGGGCTCTGGAACCTTTTCAGCGTAAATTTATTATGGAAATTGTTTCTGCCAGACTTCACGGAGATCAGGACGCTGAAAGCAGGATCTACCGGTATTATTACAATGCTATTGCCGACCGCACGATCGCGCTGGAGGATCTTGCCAAAAGTGAAGTTTTAAGTGATTCTCCGGAAAATTACCGCCGGAAACTTGCTTCCGGCAGCGGCCGCCGTTCCGCGCCGTATGAATTGGCTCTTGCCTCAAATGAAAATTTCCGTGCCGGAGACCGGGTGAAATTTTTTGTTACCGGAGAGAAAGCTAAAGTTCCGGTCGTGGGCAATTCCAAGTTGTTGAGCCAGGCTGATCCCGATCGCCGGGAGGAAAATACCGCCTATTACCTTGCCAAATTGCAGGCTCTTGCAGAAACATTCTCTGTAAAAGCGTGAAATCTCTCTGCCAAAGTGTGCTTTTGCGGTTGTAAAATCAACGGGTAAATGGTATATTATATATTTGCATATAAGTGTAAATAAACCAAAATCCGGAGAAAATATTTTATGGCGAAAACGATTGAAGATCTGATTCTGGCGGTTATTGACGCACCCCGCCCGGAAAATCTGACTGAATTGAAAAAAGCAGTTGATGCCAAAGCTGATGCTGATACTGCGTCTCAAATGGAAATGCTCTGGGAAGAGTGGGAAAGCCGTAAACTTTCCTCTCCTGAAGCAAAATTTATTTTCGATATTGCCAAAAGTTCTGTCCCGGCACAGCCATTTTTCCGCAAAGCTCTTATCAGTGCGGTGAAAGCAGTTCTGCCCCCGTATATTGCGCAGGCTCCGGTGATCAAAGCCACCGGGGTGAGAGATGAAAGCAAAACTCCCGCAGAAATCGCCGACCGGGTCGAGCGTCTGCTCGCTCTGCGCAGCGGTGCGATAGTCTTTCTCGCCGGAACACGCCGCTGGGGTGTTGCCGGTACAGTTGATGCCATGAATGCTTCTTTGCCCATGATGCCTTTTGCCCAGGTGGGAAGCAATGCCGCAGTTCCTTTGGAGGTGGTTCTGAAAGATGCTGTCATCCTTTCTGCCGGACCGGATGTTTCCCGTCTGGTACTGGCTTCCAGTGTGCCGGTATCTGCGGCACTTTTCCGCATCATCGTGGATAAACGCAAACAGACTGCGGTTTCAGAGGAAACATTGAAATTGATGGCGCAGAGCGGTTGCGGCAGAAAGATGGATGATGCCGCTTTTGAGCGTTACTGGAATATCGGCACTGCGCAGAGTAAGAGTGCCGCTGCTCCTGCCGGAGCTTCTGCAGCCGGCGGTCGCCGTGCCTGTGACGGCAGAAGCCTGAAAGAGGTTCAATTGCTGCTGGTCAAAGAACAGGAAGCCGGAGCAAAAGAATTTGCCGCTGATGAAGTTACCGCTTTGTGCGGATTTTTTACCAAACTTCCGGTTGCCACGGCGCAGCGTGAAAGCAAACTGGTCGCCGAAGTGCTGGCAATGGTTTTTGACCGCACTCCGGAAGGCAGTTTCCAGATGATCGTTGATTCTCTGGCAGGCAAAATTCCTTTCTTCCCCAAAGAGCCCGCTTCTGCTCCTCTGGCGACATTTGCCGTCTGGGGCGAACTTGCCAGCAAACAGCTGGAAAAACTCTGTGCCGGTGCCGCAAAAGTATTCCCTGCTGAATATCTTGCCGCCTGTGCGCTCAAACTGCCGTTGAAAGCTTTGAATTGTATCGGGCCGCACATTTCCAATGAATTGATCTGTTCCATGCTCTCTTCCCATCGCGGATGCGGAGCTGATCTGCTGCTTTGGATTTGGAAGAACCGCAAAAAACGCAAGGATGCCAAATTGCTGGCTCTGGTCAATCTGGACAATGCTTCCAGAATTCTTTCCACCGATGAGACTTCCAAAGTCTATCTGCCCGCGCGCCGGGAACTGCACTCCATGCTGCTGGATGACTGGGAGTTTCAGTCACATCTGATTGCCATGCTGGATGATGACCCGGTGATGTTCGGTTCGATCCTTCAGGGTGCGCTTTTCCTCAATGCCGGTGAAAGGCAGAGCCTGATGGTGAAACTTGCCCGTCAGAGCAAAGAGATCCAGGAATATCTGGAAAGCGGAGCCGGTAAAAAGATTCTCGATGCCGGCAAGGCGCATAATGAATCGACTGATGCTCCGGTGTTTGAAGCAACTTACACCAGTGTTCATTCACATAAAGTATTGATCAAAGAGCTGGATGATATTATCAATATCCACGTGCCGGAGAACCGTGAAGCACTCAAAACAGCCCGTGCCCACGGCGATTTCCGGGAAAACTCCGAATTTGATGCCGCCAAAGAGCGCAGAAATTATCTTTCCCGCCGCCGGGGGGAATTGGAAAGGGAACTTGCCAATATCCAGCCGGTATTGATGAATCAGGTGGAAGTTTCCGATACTGCGGTGATCGGTTCGACTGTGGAGATCCAGCTGGAAGGCAAGGAAAAAGAGACCTACTATCTGCTCGGTGCATGGGATGGTGATCCGGATCGCCGTTTCCTTTCCTACCGTACCCGGTTGGGTAAAGCTCTGCTCAATTGCAAAGTCGGTGATACTTTCAATGGACCGGATGGCAAACCGGGCAAACTGCTCAAAGTTTCTCCGTTGCCCTCTGAACTTATTGCGGAACTGGATGCGTGAGCGGATTTGAAGAGCGGTACTTCCCATTAAAACGCTTTTCCCGGCGGCACCTTAAATTTTACCGCTGCCGGGAATGGCGGAAAAATATTTCGTCTGTAAAAGGAAATTTACTGACCGTAAAAACTCTTCAAATCCCATCTCCGATTCCGGAAGCTTCCGGAAAACGTATCGTATTTCTCTCTGACTGGCACTGGCACGATTCTTTGAAACAGCGGCAGCTGCTTTCGGAGTTGGTCAGTTCCGTTAAATCTCTGGCTCCGGATATGTTGCTGTTGGGCGGCGATTTGTGCGATGATGCTGAATTTTTGCCGCAATTGCCGGAGCTGTTGGAAAAACTCGGCTCTCTTGCTCCGCATGTTTTCGCAGTAAACGGCAACTGGGAAGCCGGAAAAAGATGGCTGCCGGAAAATTATTTTGCCGACCTTTACCGTAAATACAATATTACACTTCTGGAAAATCAGAGTGTTGAGTGCGGTTCTTTTTATCTTACCGGTATGCCGGATATAAGTTCGATAAATTTTCGTCAACTGCCGGAAGTTCATCATGCTCCGGACAGGATCGGTTTGCTGCTCTCTCACAGTCCGGATGGTGTGGTCGTGACCGCGCGCAGCACATTTCTGCGCAATTTTGATCTGGCATTCTGCGGGCACACTCACGGCGGACAGATCCGTCTGCCGCTTGCCGGTGCGCTTTATTGTCCGAGTTTTTACCGTTGTAAATTTGACCGTGGTATTTTCGGGTGTTACGGGATGAAGATAAAAATGATCGTAAGTTCCGGTATCGGAGAACACAATAATTCATTCCGCTTTCTCTGTCCTCCGGAAATTATTGCAGTGGAGTTCAAATAAGATGAAAAGAGTGACCGGAGTAACTGTTTGTCTGGCGGCATTGCTGATTTTTACGGCATTGCTTTCACTGAAACTCGGTATGCTTGAGACCTGCTGGCTGGATGTATGGCAGATATTTACTGCTCCGGATGAGTTCCCGGCTGTCGTGTTGAAAGAGTTGCGTTTGCCCCGGACACTGCTGGCGATATTTTCCGGTGCGGCACTGGCAATTTCCGGAGTTATTCTGCAAAAAGTGCTGCATAATGATCTGGCGGCTCCGGATATTCTGGGGATCTCCGGCGGTGCCGGGTGTGCCGGGTTGACTTTGCTGCTGATCTTTCCTGCGTATGCGGCATTTTTGAATTATGCAGCTTTTCTCGGAGCGTTGCTGGCGGCATTTGTGATCTGTCTTGCCGCCTGGAAACGGGGGGTGGCTCCGGTGAGATTGATTCTTGCGGGGGTGGCACTGGGAGCAGTTTTCAATACAGCCAGCGGGGCATTGATTCTGATAAATTCTGATAAACTTACCGGAGTTATGGAGTTCTCTTTAGGTGGTTTTTCCAGCCGGGATATGAGTGATGTGCAAATGTCTCTGCCGTTTTTTGTGACTGCCGGTATTCTTTGCGTATTTCTGCCGCAATTACTGGATATGCTTTCTCTTGGTGAAGATGAAGCATCTTCCATGGGATTGCGGGTGAACCGCAGCCGTCTTTTTGCATTGCTTGTGGCGGCACTGGCGGCGGCAACCGCTGTGTCAGTTGCCGGACTTTTGGGCTTTGTCGGTCTGCTGGCTCCGCATATTGCCGCCAGAGTTGCCGGAACCCGGCGCAGTGCTGTTTTACTGGTGACTTCTGCACTCGCCGGAGCTGTATTGACTTTGACATCTGATCTGGTCAGCCGGACTCTTTTTGCTCCCCGGGAACTGCCGTGCGGATTATTGCTTTCCGGTATCGGCGCACTCTTTTTTCTCATCCTGCTGTTGAAAGAAAGGAGTTTTGAGGCATGAAAATTTCCATTGACCGTCTTTTTTTCAACCGGAAAGAGAAAAATATTCTTTCCGATGTAAGTGTGACCATTCCGGGAAATGAGGTGACGGTTATCACCGGCGGTAACGGCTGCGGCAAAAGTACACTTTTGAAATTGATCGCCGGATTGTTGAAGCCGGATGAAGGGAATATCTCTTTTGATGAAAATGACATTGCCGGATTTTCTCCGGCACAGCTCGCCCGTATGCGGGCAATATTACTGCAAAATCCGGATGTGCCGGGAGCAATGACGGTTATGGAACTGCTGAAATTGAGCCGCTTTGCATTTCATGCCGGAAAAAAAGCCGATGAGTATGCCATTGAAACGGCGTTGCATGATACCGGTTCATCCGTTTGGCGCGACCGGCAGTTGCGGACGCTTTCCGGTGGTGAGTTGCGGAAAGTTTTTCTTGCTCTTGCTCTGGCGCAGGAACCGCAACTGCTGTTGCTTGATGAGGTGGAAGCCGGACTTGATGCGGAATTCCGTTCCGCATTTCCTGTCATGTTGAAAAAGTGGCAGGAAACGCGCGATCTGACGGTGGTCATGGTGATGCACGACTTTGATCTGGCACTGCATTGTGCCGATAATATTCTGGCTCTTGAATATGGTAAAGTCAACTTTTTTTCACCCGTGACTGCGGTGGATTTTTCAGAAAAACTTGATGATTTCACCGGAAAATATTTTACTTTTCATCAGGAATCCGGCAAGTTCCGGGCTTTGCTCAATTTTTCCGGCAGGTGAAAATTTTCAGAGCATGATCAGAGCCAGAATCACCATCAGCGAAGCGATGATCAGAGCCGGAATGGTGTTGATCAAAATGATTTTTCCCTCTTTGCCTGCCGCATTTACTGTAGCACAGGCGGCAATTACTCCGCTGATGCGGATCATGCTTCCCAAACCGCCTCCGGCATTCTGTAACGCCACAGCCAGTGCCGGATCGATATTCAGCATGATTGCCGTGTTAAATTGCAGCGGGGCGAAAAGAATATTGGAAACGGTGCATGATCCGGCGAAGAATGTTCCGAAAATACCGATCAAAGGCGACGCCGCCAGATATGCCTGCCCCATCAGCTGCGCTATGGCGTTGGCAGTACAGCTCAACATTCCCGGATAATCTGCCCCATTCGAGTTTGAAGCGATCATGATCTGCACCACCGCGGTACTGGCGGCAATGGCAATGGAGGACATCCATATCTGCTTACCGGTATTTTTAAGAATCTCCAATTGTTCTTTGCGCGGAATTTTCCAGCACAATGCACTGCCGATGGCAATAAGAGTGATGGGGATCAACCCCGGGTTGCACAATATTTTCCATGTTGCTCCGCTGTCCGGAATATTGAAAAGTTCCGGCAGGACGATTTTGACTTTACCCAGATATTCTGTTGCCGGCAATACCGGAGTACGCAGCAGTAAAAGAAGAATTGCCATGATCAGATAGGGCAGCCATGCCTGAATACCGGACATCTTTTTTCCGGTCTCTGCCGTTTGCTGTGCAACCGGTTTTGCTCCGGGAAAATCCCATACATATTTTGGAACCATAAACTTGCTCTTTATGCATAACAAGGTTAGCGGCAGTCCGATCAAAGCTCCGACCATGGATGGCAGTTCAGGACCAAGGTAGAGTGCGGTGTACCGCCACGGTATGATAAATGCCGCCGCTGAAAATACTGCCAGCGGTATGATTTCAACAAAAGAACGCCATTTCCTTTTGCCGCCGCTTAAAATAAGCATCGCCGCAATGGCAGAAAGCGGGATCACAATTCCGCTCAAGCCGCTGATCAAAGTAAGTTTATCGAGCATTTCAAAACTGAATTGTTCTGCCGGAATATTCCTGTCGGCAAGTTGAGTTGATACACTGCTGACTGCCGTTATCGCCGGGATCCCCACTGCTCCGAATGGAACCGGCAAGGTGTTGCAAATAAGAGAAACGACTACCGCAGTTACCGCCGGAAAACCCAGCCCTGCCAGCAACGGTGCCGCCAGTGCCGGAGCCGCCCCGAATCCGGAGGCTCCTTCCACAAAGCCGCTGAAAAGCCATGCAATGACGATAATTTGTATCCTCCGGTCATTGCTGATACCGGAAAATGAGTCATTGATGGCGTTTACAGCACCGCTTTGCCGCATGACATTAAGTAAATAGATGGCTCCGAAAATTATGAGAATAATATCCAGAGATTTGAAAACTCCCTGGATCGTGGCGGCAAATATCTGCGCCGGTATCATCTGCCAGATGCCCAGCGCGATTCCGGCGGCAAGCAGCCATGCCGTCAGCATAGCTTTGCCGGGGGCAACTTTAAATTTGCACATCAATATCAGTGCAATGATGATCGGCAGCAGTGCCGGGATTACGAGCCACATTATTTATAAAATCCACATATTTTTTTGCATTTATGAAATATACCACCATTTTGCTGTAAAAGCAAGAAAAAGCCGCCGGAAATATTCTTTCCGGCGGCTTGAAGCTGCAATTCAGCAAAGATCATTCTGCTTTTTCGTCAGAATCCTTGTCCGCATCGAGTGCTTCAAGTTCTGCTTTGTCAGCCAGAGATACGTGGCCATCCACAGTACCGTTATCCAGATGGTTGACGGTACGGGTTTCCAGATCGCGGAAGAGCTGGATCAAGTCTTTGATACCGCCGTAGCCGAACCAGAAGGTCGAGACAAATGCCATACATCCGGGGACAACCAGCTGGACGATGAAGAAGTATTTGCTCCACCACTCAACTTTCCAGACGCCGGTCAGATTCAGGATCAGCACCAGCAGGAAGACGATGAAGAACTGGTAGATAAAGCTGTATATGAAGAATCCCCATGCAATAGCTTTATCGCCTTTGGTATATTCCGGAGTGATGCCCAGAAGTTTGCGGAAAGCATTTTTGAAGGTGAGTTTTTCCGTGTCTTTATTCTCGCCATCCAGATTGTATTTGCCGCGGTGCAGCATACGATCAAGGTTGAAGGGCTTCTTACAGGTCAGATAAGAGACGACGATGTAAAGGATCAGCGTCAATATCGAGATGAAGAAAGAGAATTCATAAGCGTTGATCGGACAGCGTTTGGCATTCATTGTCCACTGGATCCACGGGAGCGGATCGGAGATTTTTTCCAGAACTGTGCCGACAGATTCAGTCCAGTTATGGCGTTCAAGCCAGGGATAGATCGCATCCGCCCAGTTGCGGTCGATCAAAATGGCTGCCAGAGAGAGGAACATACCGGTGAGCAAACTTGTCCACGCCGCCGCAGTTGTACCGATCCGGCTGTAAAGACCGAAGAGCATCACCGGTCCGCAACCGCCCAGCCACATTGAGCAGATGATGGTCACAAAGAGGCTGACGTAACTCAACTGCGCCATGAAGATGGAGGCGAAGAAGAAGATCACACCTACGGCAATGGAGCTTATCCGCAGAGCCATCACATGCTGTTCCATAGTTAATGGTTTCTTGCACAACGGTACGATCACGTCCTGTGTGAAAGTCAGAGACGCACTGTAAATACGGGTATCGTCAGTGGAAATCATCGCCATTACCAGCATCAGGAAGAAAAGTCCCATCATACCGACCGGGAGCATCTCTTTCATGGCAACGGCAAACTTCAACTGATGGAAATAGGTACGGTATTGCTGGAATGTGGCATTGCCGTCAGCTTTACGAGCCTCTTCATCGACATATTCTTTATTGGGATCGCCTTTGAGAAGTTCTTCTTCAATGGGTTTGAGGAACTTGGTGTCAAGGTTGTTATCAGCACTCAAAGGAGCATCTTCGCCGATTTTATGTTCGATCGGCTGTTGATTGGCAACAACTTCATCCAGTGCGGCTTTTCTTTCCTTTGAGAGATTGAGCATCGGCTCTTCGTTGACTTTGGAAGCAAGCTCTTTACGGACGATATTGGCGTCTTCTTTATATTCCGCATGGTTGAAAAGGGTGATCAGCATGATGGCGAAAAGTACGTACATCATGGTATTCAAGGCGTTGCGCCAGGTGCCGAGTAGACCGCCCATTTTGGATTCATGGGGAGTTTTGGCGGCAGTTGAGTAACCGGCACCGATCCATGAACTGCGGTGGATGAAGCTGTTGAAGATCGGAATGATCAGCAGGCTGAACAAATTGAAGTCTCTCAAATCACCGATGTCAAACGGGTTGAGGAAGCTCTGACCTTCAACACGGTCGGTCATCACCGGTACGATTTCGCTGCTCCAGTCAAAGTTGACCAATACGAAAATCACGAAAACAGCCATCAACGGATAGATGAACATACCCTGAATACTGTCGGTGATGATCAAAGCCAGCGTACCGCCGTAGCAGATGATGGAAATGGCGATGAAAAGACAGACCGCCATGATGAGCATGAAGGTGGAAACCTGAATGCCGCAAATATCTATATAGCGGGGCCAGTCGAGGAAGAAGATAAAGAAACGTGCCGCAATAGCGGGCATGATGGAGTTGGCGATAACCTCTGAAAGTGTACGCAGTGATGCCGCAAAAATACGGAATTTACGGCTGTAGCGCATCTCCAGAAATTGTCCCAGACTCATCGCTTTGGTTTCCCGGAAACGGTAACTGCAGAAACCGGTAAGTCCCATGAACACCGTTACCGGGATCAGCATACTGCTCCAGAAGGTGATGGCAAATCCGCTTTTGTAGTTCTGTTCCAGCATGGAAACGATACCGATGATACTCAAAGCGTTGGCGATGTCACCGACGTTGATGACGTATCTGCCGCAGACACGGCCGGCGGAAAGAAAGTCTGCCACACTGCGCACATACTTGCGGGAACGCAGACCCATGTAGTAGACGAAAGCGACCGGAATGATTACGATCAGCCAGTCGATCCATGTCATGGATACGTTGCCGAATTTGGTCAAAGTGGCATCAGCTGCAATCAATGACGAACTCAAGAAATCCATTTTTTGTTTTCAACTCCCCTTTTTTACTGTTGAATTTGTTGAAAAATCCGGGAACCGGCATTTCACACCCCTGCGAAAAATGCAAAAATCCCCTGTATTTACGTACTGAACACATAACGAATTGTATTCCGAAATATTTTGCCCTCCGTAATAAAAAATTAAAAATCATTCCTTCTTGAATTGTTGATCATTTGCTTTTTTAAATGTACCTGATGTGTTGACAGATCTTTATACATCTATATTCTGATACATTAAAATATATCACCGTTCCCGTGAAAATACAAGATATATAATGACCGCAGAGCGGATTTTTTTATTTTTGTCAATTCACGATTTTTTATTTTGCGGAAAGTTTTATCTGTTTTCCTGTTTTTTGCACATCTCATATATTTTCCGCTGACTGCGGCTGCCGTTGAATTTATCGCCCGCCGGGCGGGTATAATTGCCCGATGAGGTCATCACCCGCTGTTTGTCACTGTCAAGCAGATGAAATTCAAGGATTTGGCGCAGTTTGTTTTTCAGGATGGGATCTTTTACCGGAAACATCACTTCCACCCGGCGGTTGAGATTGCGCGGCATCCAGTCGGCACTGGAACAGAAAATATTTTCTTCCGAGCCGAAATAAAATATCCGTGAGTGTTCCAGAAAGCGGTCGATGATGCTGATGATCCGCAGATTTTTTATTCCTTTTGGCGGATGAAAACAACAGATCCCTCTGATTATCAAATCTGTTTTTACCCCGGCTGCAGCGGCATCCAGAATGAGCCGGATAAGTTCCGGATCGGAAAAACTGTTCATTTTGGCAATGATCCTGCCCTTTGCCCCCAGTGCGGTCTCTTTTTTTATCATCCTTGTGAGATTCTGCCGCAGATCAAAGGGGGCGGCACTGATCGCTTTCCACCGGGATGGCGGTTCACCTTTGCCGCTGAGCAGATTAAACAATCTGGCGGCATCATCGGCGAGAGCTTCATCGCAGCTCAATAGTGAAATATCTGAATAATTTCTGGCAGTACGGTCATTGTAGTTGCCGGTGCCGAAGTGGATGTAGCGGCGCAGAGAACCGTTTTCTTTTCTGACGATCAGCAATACCTTGCTGTGGACTTTCAACTCTGCCGAACCGTAGATGACATGCGCCCCGGAGTGATCGAGCAATTCAGCCCATGCGATATTGTTTTTTTCATCAAACCGGGCTTTAAGCTCCACCATTACCGTTACCTGCTTGCCGTTTTCTGCGGCGCGGCGCAGAGCTTTGACCACCGGAGAATTGCCGCTGACCCGGTACAAAGTCTGTTTTATTGCCACCACATCCGGATCACAGGCGGCATTTTCCAGCAGTTTGACAATGGGATCAAAGCTGTGATACGGGTGGAAAAGCAGAATATTTTTCTCCCGGGCGATTGCGTCAAAAAGTGTGGTGCTGTCTGACAGACAGCGCGGAGTGACCGGTTCCCATGCTGCTTCCTGCAGGTCGGGACGGTTGACGGTACTTATCAGGGAAAGGAATTGCTTCAGATTCAAAGCCCCGGGAAGAGAATAACAGAATCTTTCATCCACCGTCAAAGCTCCGGTCAGGTATTTCTGCAACTCTTTGCTGCATACTGTTGAGGAAAATTCCAGCCGCACCGGATCACCGGAACTGCGCTGGCGCAATTTATCCTGCAATGCATGCAGGAGATCCTCTGAATCTTCCGGATCAAGGGTGAAATCCATATCCCGGGTTATACGGAAAAGCTGCATGGCTTTTATTTCACCGCCGGGGAAAAGTTCCGCGAGATTTGCGGCGATGAGTTCTTCGAGCAGTAAAAACTCCTGACAACCGTTTCTGTTCCCGGGGATCTGCGGAATGAAGCGGTCAAGTACTCCCGGTATCTCGACGAAAACGGTTGTTTTTTTGCCGCTTTGCGGATAGGTGAGAATTACAGCCAATTCGATCGCTCCGGAATTGAGCAATGGAAAGGGGTGTTCCGGAGTGACTGCCAGAGGCGTGAGAACCGGCATGATCTCCTGTATGAAAAATTTACGCATCCGCTTTTGGCTGTTTTCCGGCAGAGAGGCAAAACTCCGGAGGAATATTTTCTTTTCTGCCAGTTCCGGAATGATCCTGTTATAAAGCAGATCGTACTGTTTTTTCAGGAGTCGGGAAACTTTGCGGCGGATCTGCAACAGCTCCTGTGCCGGAGAATTGCCATCCGGCAGAGTTCCGGGGATGCCGTTTTTGCACTTGTGCAGCAAACCGGCGACCCTGACCATGAAAAATTCATCCAGATTACTGCTGAAAATGGCGATGAATTTCAATCTTTCCAGAAGCGGGTTACCGGTCATTCCGGCTTCATCCAGCACTCTTTCATTGAAGTTCAGCCACGAAAGTTCCCGGCTGATGAAATATCCGGACAAATTGTCAGAAAAGGTTGTTGAAGAAGTTTTTGGCTTCCGGATTGTAGAACTCATAATTCTTTTTGGCAAATTTTACAATTCCTTTGGCAGTATATACATCCACGCCGATGTGAAGTTTCACCCAGTCGTTTTTGCCGCTGGAAAGATCTTCGGGAACAAAGGTTCCGGCATAACGGTCATCGACCATCATCACCACCGGATTCTGCCGGGCGGAACCGTGCAGAACCATCCACTGGGTCTTGCCCATGCGGTCAATGCGGAACTCCAGATCGTAAATATCCGGATTGCCCGGACGGGGGACAGCGCGTGCCTGCCGGATACGTTTGCTGCTGAAAAGAGCATTGGTGTTTATGCAGAGCGTACTTCCGTCTGCGGTGGTGATCTCTTTTTCCAGTACTGATGCCCGGGGATATTTGACGATTTCAAAGATCCCGATATTGAATTTTGTTTCATAATCATCGCTGTCGGGATCTTCCGAGGAGTAACTCTGCTCCAGTGCCTCCCGGAAAAGTTCGCATCCGCTGAATAATGTCGCGGCGCATACAAAAGCTGTCAGAAAAAGAAATTTATACCGTTTCATCTCTCAAATCTCCAAAAAAAATTAAATTATCTCCTGTTCGCTTCTTGCGAAGAAATTGATGTTCATGTATATTAACTCCAAATACAGAAAATTTCCAGTGAAAAGTGATAAAAAAATGGAAAAATATCTCGTAATCGGTGATCCGATAGGTCACAGCCGCTCTCCGGGAATGCAGAATGCTGCATTTGAAGCACTCGGTATGGGCAGACCTTACGGCATCCGTCATGTGACTTCCGGTGAGCTGCCGGAATTCTTTGAATATGCCAGAAAGAATCTGCTCGGCGTCAATCTGACCGTGCCGCACAAATTGCAGGCGGCGGAGCTTGCCGACAAGTTGACCGGATGTGCCGCAATGTGCGGCAGTGTCAATACTCTGATCATAAAGGACGGAGTCATTACCGGAGATTCCACCGATGGTATCGGTCTGGAAAAAGCTCTTGTATACTGCTTCGGGGAAACTCTTGCCGGAAAGCGGATCGTTTTCTGCGGTGCCGGCGGAGCTGCCCGTGCCACAGCGGTGCATCTTGCCGGATGCTCTGCGGCGGGGATCGCTTTTATCAACCGCACCTTGAGCAAAGCGGAGGAACTGGTCGATTTGTGCCGGAAATATTATCCGCTTGCCGATTATGAGTGTGCCGTACCGGCTGATGTCGCTGCCTGCCGCAAATTGGTGGAAAATGCCGACTTTCTGGTACAGGCGACATCGCTCGGTTTGAAAGATGGTGATCCGCTGCCGCTGGATGAAAGCTGTTTTCATCCGGGGATGGATCTGCGGATATTTGATACCATATATCATCCGACAAAATTACAGCTGCTGGCAGAAAAATTACAGATCCGGTGTGCCAACGGCAAAGAGATGCTTATCCGTCAGGGAGCGGCAAGTTTTGAAAAGTGGACAAATCTCGTGCCGGATCTGGAAGCAATGCGCCGGGGTTTTGAAGAAGGAGTGCCGGGAAAATGAGATTCGATTTGAATATGTGGCTGCATCAGGCACAGGATAACTGGTTTTCGGTAAACGGTCTGATTTATCCGGGAGTGTTTATATTCGTTCTTTTCTGGGTGTTCGCTTTCGGGGCATGTATCGGCAGTTTTCTCAATGTCTGCATCTGGCGCATCCCCCGCGGGGAATCGCTCTCAAAAGAGGCAAGTCACTGTACGTCGTGCGGTGCAAAGATCCACTGGTATGACAATATCCCCATCGTCAGTTATCTGGTTCTGCATGGCAGATGCCGGGCATGCGGAGAATCCTATTCATCAATGTATTTCTGGGTGGAATCGACCTGTGCCGTGCTGGTATCGCTGGTTTTTGTCAAGACCGGATTATCCGGTCAGTGTGCCGGGATCATTCCGCTGCGGATGATGATGATTTTTTTCGGTGTGACCTGTGCAATGACTGATATACGTTTCAAAATTGTGCCGGACAAATTGACTTTTACCGGAATGTTTCTGGCTCTGATCGCCTCATACTTTATGCCGGGAGCATGGGGAACGCAAAGCGGTATGCAGGCGGTGCTTTATGCTCTGGCATCCGGTCTGGTTCCCGGATGGATATTGCTGGTGTTTGCAGAGGTCGGTAAATTGATCGCCCGCAAGGAGGTTATCGGTATGGGGGATATAAAATTCATCACCATGTGCGGCTTTATGCTGGGCTTTCCCGGGGCGGTATTTGCTTTGCTCGGCGGTTCTCTGATCGGTTCGCTGTGGGGGATCGTTGTGAAACGCAGTTTGAATGTCCAACTGCCCTTTGTGCCGTTTATCACTCTGGCGGCATGGATATGGATATTTTTTGATCAGCGTATTTTGAATTTTTATATAAGTTTATTTGTCAGAGCGTAAAGGAAAAACATCTATGGCAAACGAGAAACGTGTGCGTCCGTCATGGGACAAATATTTTATGGATATTGCCCATGTGGTGGCGAGCCGGAGCAATTGCAGCCGCCGTCAGGTGGCGGCGGTGGTTGTGCGTGACCGGCAGATCATTTCCACCGGTTACAATGGTACTCCCCGCGGGATCAGAAACTGTTCCGACGGCGGCTGTCCCCGGTGCAATTCCGATGTCCCCAGCGGCGAAGGATTGCGGCAGTGTCTGTGCAGTCATGCCGAGGAAAATGCCATCGTACAGGCGGCTTACAATGGTATCATGCTTAAAGGTGCAACGCTTTATACTACCTACAGCCCCTGTCTGCTGTGTGCGAAAATGATCATCAATGCCGGTATTGTTGAAGTCGTTTATCATCAGCATTATACCATCGATGATGTTTCTATGGATCTGCTCCATGAAGCCGGGGTGGCGGTGCGTTCTGTTAATGAGGAGGCGTTGTGATGAAAGATCCGGCAAAGTGTCTGCTTTCTCTGGATGAAGCTGTGATATGGCGGAATGAATTGCGCCGGAACAACCGGCGTCTTGTCGTTACCAACGGTTGCTTTGATCTGGTTCACCGGGGACATGCTTCTTATCTGATCGAGGCGGCAAAGCTGGGGGATGAACTGCTGGTTCTGATAAATTCCGATGCGTCGGTACGCGCGATCAAAGGAGAGAGCCGTCCGGTGGTTTCCGAACTTGACCGGGCTTATCTGCTGGCAGCACTGGAATCGGTGAGTAAAGTGGTTATATTTGACAATTCACGCTGCGATGCCGAATTGGCGGCACTGGAACCGGATGTTTATGCCAAAGCCGGAGATTACACTCTGGAAACTCTTGATGCACAAGAACGTGAAGCTTTGCAGAAATGCAATGCCGACATTGTTTTCATGCCCTTTGTTTCCGGATTTTCCACCACCGGTATCGTTGAAAAAATAGCAGCCGGTCTGCGTTGAATTTATTACAATTGTGTGTGTGGAACGCTTTGCAATGCTGTTCCATACAGCGTTTATGTTTTTCCGGGGGGTAATTGATGACTTGGACTGCTTTTTTTCTGATCATAACTTCTGCCACGCTTCATGCTTCATGGAATCTGCTGGCAAAAAAATATCACATGACACTGCCGTTTTATGCTGTGATCTGCGGCACGGCGGCACTCATGTGGCTGCACGTGCAATTCTGGACACCGGTTCCGGTGTGGAGCATGCCGTGGCAATTCTGGGTAAGTGTTTTCGGTTCTGTTTTCAGTGACAGCGTGCTGTATTGCGGCGGATTGGTGATGGCTTACCGGCTTATGGATATGTCCAGTGCATATCCGATGATGCGCTCTTTGCCTCTGCTTTTAACGGTGGCGGTGACGGCTCTGTGCGGCATGGGCAAACCGCTTTCAGCTTGCGCTGTCTGCGGTATGATCCTGGTTTTTGCCGGTTGTGTCTGTATGCCGCTGAAACGTTTTTCCGATTTCAACTGGCGCAATTATATCAGCAAAAATATGCTGTTTGTTCTGCTGACTGCCTGCGGTACGACCGGATACACGATTTTTGACAGTTTGTCGCAGTCTTTTATGAAAAAGGCGGTTGTCGATTGCGGGCTGGATATTTCCAAGCCGGTGCTGTCCGTTTCCTACTATTCGACCAGAGGGATCGTGCTGACTTCGTGTCTGATGCTTATGGCATTGGGAATACCCCGGCAGAGAAAACATTTTGCCGAGATGTGGAAAGAGTGCAAATGGGCTCCTTTTGCTGCCGGATTTTTTGCATCTCTGACCTATGTGCTGGTACTTATTTCCATGAATTATGTGGATAATGTTTCTTATGTTCAGGTTTTCCGTCAACTCGGATTGCTGATCGGACTTTTTGCCGGTGTAGTGATCCTGAAAGAAAAGGGCGCACTGCCGAAATATATCGGGGGGGCTTTGATCGTTGCCGGATTGATTTTGTCTGTTTTGTAAAATTCAAACTGTTGAGAGGTAAAAAATGAATATCAGAGTTTGGACAGCTGATCTGCCGCCGTTTCCGAGAGAAGGGATATTTCATCTGGTGGCTGCCGATGATTGCCCGCTGACAAGGATGATGTGCAGTGAAGCAAGCCGTTTGCGCCGCCTGAATCAACTGGAAGCTCCGGAAACGCTTCCGGAACTCAAGGCATTTCAGAAGAAACTGCGCCGCAAGCTTCTGGAAAAGACCGGTGCGGTTTACGATGGCAGTGTGCCGTTGGATATAAAGATATATGGTGAACTTCAGCGTGATGGCTACAAGGTGATCAAATTGACCTATCAGAGCCGTCCGGGTGTCCATGTGAGTGCTTTGCTCTATGTTCCGGCTGGTGACGGTCCTTTCCCGGGGGTGGTTCACATGCACGGACATTTTTCCACCGGCAAGCTCGGTGAACGTATCCAGCTGCTTTCCCAGACGCTGGCAAAATCCGGTTATGTCTGCCTTGCTCCGGATGCATTCGGCGTGTTTGAACGTGCCTGTGACTGCCATGAAACAGAGTATCACGGCGGATTTCCCGGCGGTGCGCTGCTGAATATCGGCGAATCTCTTATGGGGGAGCAGATCGTTGACAACCGCCGTGCCATTGATGTTCTGCAATCATTGCCGTATGTCATCAAGGATAAAATCGGAGCAACCGGTGGTTCCGGGGGCGGCAATCAGACCATGTATCTTGCCGCAGTGGACGAGCGTATCGCCGCCGCTATGCCGGTTGTAAGTGTTGGATCTTACGAGTCTTATGTCAATGGTGTGAACTGTATCTGTGAACTTCTTCCCGATGGTTTGACTTTTACTGATGAAGCCGGTGTGCTGGCTCTTATTGCTCCGCGTCCTTTGAATATCGGCAATGCACTTTATGACTGCAATCACACCTTTTCGGTGGGAGAAATGCTCAAAACTTATCATCAGGTGGAAAAAGTTTACTGGAATCTGGGAGTGCCGGAAAATCTGCGTTACACCGTCAGTGACCGGGTACACGGAATGAGTGACCGGCAGCGCGAGGCGGTCATCGGCTGGTTCGATTGTCATCTCAAAGGAATCGGCAGCGGCAATCCGGTGCCGGTATATGAGGGAAAAGTTGAAGCCAATGAAGTGATGCAGGTTTTTGCCACAGCTGCTGATCGTCCGGCTGAAGTTTGCGGAACTGATGAATATTGCCGCAAAGCCGGAGAAAAGCTTCATAAGCAGCTTATGGAACGCAAAGAGATCAGGCGCACAACTGCCATCGCCGGATTGAAAAAGGTTTTGCGTCTGCGCCGGTTGCCCTCGGTTATGCCTCTGACCCGTTATAAAGATGTTGACGGTATCGGGCGGTATGCTCTTGATCTTGGTGATCATCTTCTGCCGCTACTGGTCAAAAAGGGTACAGTTGAAGGGAAATTCAAACTTCTGCTTACTCCGAAAGGTAAAGCGGATATTGCCGACAGCTGGGTGGAAAATGCCGCGGCTGATGGTTCAAGTGTGGTGTTGTGCGACCTGTTGGGTAGCGGGGAAACGTCACGCAGCAATAATATTCTTGCCGGATTCCATCAGACTTTGCGCCAGCTGCTCTGGATCGGGCGTTCTCTGCCCGGAGAATGGGTGCTGGACATCATGGCTCTGGTCAAAATGCTGAAAAAGGATTTCAATGCCGTTGATGTGACCGTCGAAGCGGAGAAAGAGACCGGATTCTGTGCGGTGTGTGCCGCAGCTTTGAGCGGAGAAAAATTTGCGGTTTCTGCCATTGATGCTCCGGCGAGCATGGTATTTTGCCGTAAATCGATCGTCACTTTTAAAAACGATGCATTCAAATACTGGACTTTGCCCGGAGCTCTTTACACTCCGGCTCTTTCGATCCCCGGATTTCTGAATTGGGGTGATGTGGCTCTGGTGAAGGCTCTGTCTGATAATCCGGTGGAGTTCATTTCTCCCCGGGCTTATGACGGAACTGCCTTTGACGAGTCTGAAAAAGCGGATTTCGAAACGGAGGTCGGAAAGTTGAAAAAAGTTCTGATTTGAGAATAAAGCTCCACTGCCGCATTCCGGGAAGCTCCGGAATGCGTTTTTTTTTGTATAAAAATCACTTTGACCGTGTGCCGGACTTGTTTATGACTCTTAAGTGTGCTATATTATTAATTATAATTATAGTATTAGCGATTGTTACAGTATACTGATTTCAGGAAGGAGAAAAAATGAGTGACACACTTTTGCGTGATATTCCGGTGAATATTGAGGAGATCATGCATACTGCATATCTTCAGTATTCATTGAGTGTAAACGTGGGCCGTGCCATTCCCGATGTGCGTGACGGTTTGAAACCGGTGAACCGCCGTATTCTTTATGCGATGGGCAGAATGGGTATCACCAAGAGCCACCAGACTGTGAAATGTGCCAAGGTGGTCGGTGAAGTTATGGGTAATTATCACCCGCATGGCGATTCTGCCATCTACGAGGCACTGGTCCGTCTGGGACAGCCTTTCAGTCTGCGGGAAAAATTGATCGATGGGCAGGGTAACTTCGGTACTGACGACGGAGATAAAGCCGCTGCCAGCCGTTATACCGAGTGCCGTCTGGAGCGTCTGGCTGAAGAGATGCTTCAGGACATCAAGGAAGATACCGTGGATATGGTTCCGACCTTTGACGAATCTGACGTGGAACCCTCGGTACTGCCTGCCAAATTTCCGCAGCTGCTGGTCAACGGTACTACCGGTATCGGTGTCGGTATGGCGACCAATATCCCCACCCACAACCTCGGCGAAGTGATCGATGCCACCATCGCTTTGCTGGATGATCCGGATGCTTCTGTCGATGAACTTATGGAGTATCTGCCCGGGCCGGACTTCCCCGGCGGTGCGATCATCCGCGGGCGTTATACTTTGCGCCAGTTTTATCAGACCGGCCGCGGCAGTGTCCGGCTGCGTGCCAAAGCTGACATTATCGAGAAAGACGGTAAAGAGCAGATCATTTTCAGTGAGATCCCCTACGGGGTTTACCGCAGTGATCAGATTTCCCGCATCGATCAGCTGATCAACGACAAGAAAATTTCCGGTATCAGCGACATCCGCGATGAAACCAGTGAACGTGCCGGTACCCGGGTGGTGGTCGATGTCAAAAAAGGCTTTATGGCGCAGGTGATTTTGAATCAGCTTTACTCTATGACCGCCTTTGAAACCACCATCGGATGCACTATGCTGGTGGTCGATCACAACCGTCCCCGCATCATGAATCTGCAGCAGGTGCTGCAGGCTTATATCGATCACCGTCTGGAAGTGATCCTGCGCCGCAGTATTTTCCGTTTGAACAGTGCCGAAGCCCGTATGCACATCGTTTCCGGTTTGATCACGGCGGTCAACAATCTGGATGAGGTGGTGGAGATCATCAAAACTTCTGCCAACCGTGCGGAAGCCAATCCGAGATTGCGTGAACGCTTCGGACTTTCCGAAATCCAGGCGGATGCCATTCTGGAAATGAGACTGCACCAGCTTACCGGTCTGGCTATTGAAAATCTCCAGAACGAATTTGATGAACTTGCCGCCCGCATCGAGTACCTCAAAGGTCTGATCGCCGATCATGACAAACGGGTCGCCGTGGTCAAAGAGGAGTTGATTGAGATCAAAAACAAGTATGCCACTGCCCGCCGGACAGAGATCACCATGGATGACAGCGATCTGAATATTGCAGATCTTATTCCCCGTCACAGCTGCGTGATCACGGTTTCCGACACCGGTTATATCAAACGTGTTCCGGCAGATACCTACCGCACACAGCACCGCGGCGGCAAGGGGATCATCGGTATGGGAACCAAAGAGGAAGATTCCGTGGCGCATCTTTTCAATGCCCACAGCCACGACATTATTTTCTTCTTCACTGACCGCGGATTCATGTACTGGCTCAATGTGTACGAGATCCCCGAAGGTGCCCGTACCGGCAAAGGTAAAGCGATCATCAACCTTATCAAAGTTGAAGACGGCGAAAAGATCTGTGCCATGCTTACTGTTTCCAAAGAGGATTTCGAGGATCCGGATAAATATATTGTCATGGCATCCAAACGCGGATTCATCAAAAAATCCGAACTGGCACTTTTCAAAAATCTCCGCCGGGTCGGTTTGCGTGCGCTGGTCATCGAAGATGATGATGATCTCATCGGTGCCGCAATTGCATCCAACGGCGATGAATTGCTGCTTTCCACCAAACTCGGAATGGCATGCCGCTTCGATCAGAATGATGATCAGGTGCGTCCCATGGGCAGAACTGCACGCGGCGTGACCGGTATGAGATTCAAACTTGAAGGTGACGAGGTGGTCAGTCTGGAAGTTATTTCCGAGCCGACTTTTGATGAAGCGGAAAGTGATTTCGATTCTGATGATGCCGATGTCGCAGAAAATATTGATATCGAGGAGGATGCCGCCGGTGCAGATGCTGCCGGAGTCGGTCCTGAAGTGATCGTTGTCACCGATGGCGGTATGGGTAAACGTTCATTTGTTTCCACCTACCGCAAGACCAACCGCGGAGCCCGTGGTGTGGTGAATATCCGTTTGCGTGAAGGTGAAAATGTTCTGGCAGTGGTACAGATCACCGGTGAGGATGAGCTTCTGCTGACCACCGAGCGCGGACAGATGACCCGTATACCGGTTTCAGAGATCCGCCGGGTCGGCAGAGCTTCACAGGGTGTGAAGATCATGAATCTCAAGCAGGGTGATAAGATCACCGGCGTGGCGAAGCTGATCAAAGTTGATGAAGCCGGGGAGAATGCTCCGGCTGTCAGCAGTGCAAACAGTGTGATGGAAGAAACTCCCATCGAAGCCGGAGAGATCGTGATCGAGCCGGATGTGCTGTCAGATAATGGCAGTGATATTGAACCGGAAGCATAATCAATCATGTTTGACTTGACCGCATTTCTCAATTCCCGGCGCGCCCCGTTGATCATGGGGGTGGTCAATGCCAGTGGAGATTCATTCAGTGAAGAGCGTCACAGCTCTGCTGACTCTGCTCTGGCACGGGGATTGGCACATCTGGATTGCGGGGCGGATCTGCTGGACATCGGGGGGGAATCCACCCGCCCCGGTGCGCTTGAAGTCTCCTGTGATCTGGAAAAAATGCGGGTGATTCCGGTGGTTAAAAATCTGAAAAAGGTTCTTCCGGAAGTGGTTTTGAGTGTCGATACCCGGCATGCCGCTGTGGCCCGTGCCGCTTTGGCAGCCGGAGTGGAGATTATCAATGATGTTTCCATGCTCCGTTGTTCCCCGGAAATTGCTGATCTGGTTGCGGCAAATGGTGTAGGATTGATCCTTTCCCATTCCAGAGGAACTCCGGCGGATATGAGCGAAGCGGAATATACCGCTTATCCATCCGGCGTGGCGATCATGGTGGCGGATGAATTGGCGGCGGCAAAAGAAAAAGCGGTGAGAGCCGGTGTGCCGGAGGGCAATATCATGCTTGATCCGGGATTCGGTTTTGCCAAAACTGCAGAGCAATGCTGGGAGCTGGCAGATGAATTGGAAAAGGTTGCTCCATTGTCAACAATGCTGGTCGGAGTTTCCCGCAAATCATTTCTCGGAGCGTTGACCGGAGAAAAGGAGCCGTCGCGCCGGAGTGGAGAAACTCTTGCTCTGGAGTTGATACTTGCTGCCCGGGGAGTTGGCATGATCCGCACGCATGGAGTGCGTGAACTGCGTAATGCATTGAAAGTTCTGTGCCGGATGGGAGGAAAAATACAGTGAATACGATCATTGAATTTTTTACCGATTGGCGGGCTGTATTGCAGATAGTTCTGCTTTTCAGCATGATCTATCTGGCGATGTATCATCTGCGCAATACCCACGGTTCGCTGGTGATGGCAGGCTTGCTGATGTTCATCGGTTCTTTGTGGTGTCTGGCGCAGGCATTGGATCTGGATGTGATTTCCCGGCTTATGGAAATGATCCTCGGTTCGCTGTTTTTGATGCTGATGATAATTTTTCAGCCGGAGTTGCGCCGTGCGCTGGCACGTCTGGGCAGTCTGGCGATTCTGGAGAACCGCCGCCGGAAAGAGTTGATCAACGAGGTGGTTGCCGCCATGTTGAGCATGGCTAAAAGAAAGTGCGGGGCGATCGTGGTCATTGAGTGTAAAGTGCGTTTGCAGACTCTCATCGATGATGCTGTGGTGCTGGATGCCAAGGTCAATTCCATGATGCTTGAATCGATATTTTATCCGAATTCTCCGTTGCATGACGGAGCAGTCATAATCCGGGATGACCGGATCGTGGCGGCACGGGCGATCCTGCCGCTGTCGGCATCGGAAACGCTTTCCCGTCAGCTGGGGACCCGTCACCGGGCGGCATTGGGGATTTCCGAAGAAAGTGATGCTGTTACCGTGTTGGTTTCTGAAGAAAGCGGAGCTGTCAGTATCGGTCACGACGGAAAGCTTTACCGGGATCTTTCTCCGGATGAATTGCGGAAGATGCTGGATACTCTGATCGTGCAGAAAGATGCCGGAGAATTGAGTGAAACGATCCGTGAACTCAACGATGATGAATTGAATCCGGCAGACACAGTTATGGAGGAAAAGCAATGAATTCCTTTATCTCTTTTCTGATCCGTGATCCGCTGCGCAAATTGATCGCACTGCTTTTGACCATAGTGCTTTATGCGGTGCTGAATGAGGGCAAGCAGCAGCAGAAAGATATTTCCAATGTGCCGTTGAAAATAAAGTGTGATGAAGATGTTTTTATTTCCGGCGTGGCTGCAGATACCACTTTGCGGGTTGTGGTGCGCGGTTCGGAAAGCCGGATAAAAAATCTGGATATGCAATCTATATATGCTACGATCGATATAACCCGCAAGACCCCGGGATTTGACAGCGGGAGCGTGACATTTCAGCTTGAACCGCGTGACTTTGTCACTCCGCCGGGGATCGAAGTTATAAGTATTGAGCCGAAAACGCTGGTTATTCCGGTGGAAAAGAAGATAAGCAAAGATATTCCGATCGTTCCGGTGGTGGTTGGTCATCCCCGGACAGGACTGGCTCATGACGGGGGGCGTTGTTCGCCGTATATGGTCACTGTTTCCGGTGCCGAGCGTGCGTTGCGTGATCTTCAGGAGATCAGGACTGAACCGCTTGCCATTCCCCGTGGAGAAAGCATGAGTTTCAGTAAGAAAGTGAATTTGATCTCACCGGGAGATGATTTTGTACTCAATATCACACAGACGGAAGTGACGGTCACTATAACCAATGATATGTCCCGTAAGCTTCCGCAGAAAATCCCGGTGCGCTGGCAGAGACCATTGAACCGTGATTTGAATATTATTCCGGAGGAGGATACGGTCAGTGTCACAATTTCCGGTCAGCAGGATGAATTGAACAAAATTTCCGGTGATGAAGTTCTGGTTTATGCCGATTTGAGTGATCCGAAATATGCTGTTCCCGGCGAATACAGTGTCAAGTTGAGAGCCGTACTGGACAGTAATGCCGGTAATGTGGTACGCATTTCCGGGGTTGAACCTTCGGAAATCAAGATAAAATGTGAAAGACCGGCAGCTGTGCCGGATAAGCAATAAAGGTGATTTTGAACAACGTGTTCATTACAAAATACAACCAAAAAGGAGAAAAAAATGGTTATCAAAAAACTCAACAGCTTTTTTCACAAGCACAGCCGTATCGTGCTGGGCGTTTTTGCCCTGCTGATCATTTTCGCATTTGTCATTTCTGACAATTTGCCGGCAGGCGGCGGATGTTCATCTCCGGCGGATAATCCGGTGGGAACTGTTTTCGGCGAGGAAGTCACCACCGGTGAAATCCAGCAGTTGTACAAGGATTATGCACTTTTCTGCCAGCTCACCGGTACCCAGGCAAATCAGCTCGATGCCAAAAACATGCTGGAACTCAAAGCTATGATTAAACGGGCGGAAGATATGGGCATTTCTGTTTCCGATGAAGATATTGCCAATATGATCAAGAAAAGTCCGCTCTTTTTCGAGGGTGAATTTTCAAAGGAAAAACTGGAAAAATTCCTGAAAGATAACAACTATACGATGGAGGTGCTGGTCGCCGAGTTCCGTCAGCGTTCCGGCGGAATGGCTTCTGATGATCAGATCGCCGAACTTATCAAAAACACTCCGCAGTTTATGGATGGTGAATTTTCTGTTAAAAAATATGATGAATTTATCAAAGAGCATTATCTTTCAGATGAATCGGTGAAAGAGCTGGTGCGTAAATTTGCTGCAATCGGCAAAATGCAGGAAGTTCTGCTTGCATCTGTGGTGGTTTCCGATGCGGAAGTGCAGACATTCTATCAGATGCATGCGATGGATTGGGAAGTTTATAGTTTCAAAGTTGCAGAATCTGCCGCCGCAGCTCCCAAAGAAGAGGAGTTGAAAGCACTCTATGAAAGTCAGAAAGAGATGTTCAAAACTCCGGAAGCTTTCAATCTCATTTCTGCGGTCATCCCGGTTGAAAAATACAAAGAAGATGCTGAAAAATTTGTCACTGCCAATATGGTGGAAAAAGCCGTTCTTGTCCATGCCGGAAAGAGCAAAGATGAGATCCGCAAGATTCTGGTTCAGCAGCGTGTCGAGATCCTTGCCATGACTGAAGCAGCCAAATACAACAGAGCGATCTATGACAAACTCGACAAGAATATCCCGGTTGATGAGCAGGTGAAAATTTTCCGTGAATGGGCTGCAGATGAAGGTATGGAAGTTCAGGAAAGCGGAGAACGTCCGTTCTATCCTTTCGATCAGATGGGAAGTATGATTGCCCAGGTTCCTGCAGATGGTATTCAATTGTTCCGTTCTCCGGTTCCCGGCGAAAAAGGCATGAGTATCGTTATCGTTGCCAAACGTGTCGCTCCGGTTCAGCTGACTTTTGAAGAGTGCAAAAAGCAGCTGCAGGAAATGTACAAAAGAAATAAACCTGCAGAAAACATGAAAAAAGAGTTGACTGCCAAAGTTGAAGAGATCAAAAAACTCTCTGCTGATCAGCAGTCTGCGGCATTGGCTGCTCTGGGTGGTACGATGAAAAAAGTTTCTATGCAGGAGACTTTCACGAATCAGCTGCTTGGCAGTGCGATCAATCAATCCGGTGTGCAGAAAGTCGGTGATATTTCCGCTCCGGTACTTGGTGGTACCGAGTTGATGGTGATCCGCGGTGTCAAGGCAGATATGAAAGATTTTGATACTTACAAGGAACAGATCCGCAGTCAGCTGCTCCGGAGGAAACAGGAAACCATGCTGGCTGATTTTCAGGCGGAAATTTCCCGTCAGTGCCAGATGATGGTTCCCGAAGGTGCGGAAAAAGAACAGGCTGCTGAACAGGCTGAATAATGAGTTTTGCACAGGAAACTGGTCTGCCTGCCGGCGAAGCAATTGCTCTTGGCAGGCAGATGACAGTGGAATTTTATGATTGTTCGGCGGAAGTCCTTGCAGATGTCCGCCGTATGGAGGAGATTTTTCTGGAAGCTGCCAAAGTTTCCGGAGCGCATGTGGTCAACTCCAATTTTCACTCCTTTGCCCCGCAGGGGGTAAGCGGAGTATTGGTCATTTCAGAATCCCATTTTGCTGTTCACGCCTGGCCCGAACACGACTATGCCGCAGTTGATCTTTTTACTTGTGGAGACGGAGTGGATTTTGATCTGGCGGTCAAAGCTCTTGCCGACGGGATGAAATCCGGACAATGGATCATTTCCAGTATGGTCAACCGGGGGATCATTCATGAATCCGGTCAGCTGGAACGGCTGGTTCCGGTCATTGAAAACCGGGACAACCGTGGAATGCAGCTCTCATGGAAAGAACGTTTTTCCCACTCTCAAGCCCGTGCCATATCCTGCTGTATCGATCTTTATCAATGTTCCGGGATCGATTTTGTTTCTGAAAAGGAGTGGCAGGAGTTTGCCGATAGCGTGGTAAAGGAGCTGGAGCCCGGAGAAATCGGTGATGGCAAGTGGCTCTTTGACTGCCGTAAAGAGGATACTGAATTTTTCCGCACCTTTGGCAGAGGGCGGATTTCCGGATTTATCACGCCGGAAAAGCAGAGCGTATATCTGAATATTTTTACTGACGGATTTTTTGATCCCCGTCCGGTGGCTGAATTTGCCATGGCAAAACTTCACGGTACTTACTACCGGATGCAAGTTCAGATCAGACAGTAATTAATAGGTAATGTCCCGAATTTTGTGAAACTGAAATATAAATTTGCAAAAAACGTAATTTGTAATGCATGAAACATATCACACAGGCAGCGATTTGTTAACTGTCAAATCACGGTTTGTTTTCTATCGGTGGATGCATCCGTCTTCGCTTACGCTACGCCGCGACAAGGCGTGCGGCAAGGTCGGGTTTTGCGACGAGTACGCAGAGGGAGTATACTACTGTATTCGACCTCTGCGGCGCAGGAGCAAGGCGCGAGATTGACCACGATGCGCCACCGCAGTAAAGATTTTT
>JAZSIZ010000122.1:0-14865 GCA_045534015.1 Victivallaceae bacterium
TCTTAAAAATCATCGTTGCGATCTTAAAGCGGGGCGTTTTCGGTGGTTATTTATTCAATAGCCACGCTCAAACTACCGCTCTAATCTCATCAACGCTGATTTTTTAATCTCTTTTTGAATTACTTTTGAAATTGCCTCTAATCATTATCCCATGATCGTAATATACACCACGGATAATCCTTTTTCAATTATTTATCTCCGTAAAACAGCTTATTATTTGAAATTTCAAGATGTCGCAAAATCAGAAAGAGCCCCCCCTGATATATCTGCAGAATTTTTCAGAGTTCTCTGAAGCCGGTAAGTTCCAGCAGGGATTTGCCGGAATCATGCAGTAAAAATGCCAGTGACACCGGAGCATTTGTCCAGCCGGTATAAATACTTGATGAACCGCCCTCGTAACAGTTGCCGCCGCCCCACTTGCCTTTTTCCATATCGTACATCCCGCGCCAGCAGCCATTGAATTCCGCTTCCGGTGAATCATCCTGGATCGATGCGACCAGAGTCAATTGTTTATCCAGCAGCTTTTTCACTTCATTATCTTCCGGAGCAAAGACTGAATACATCTGCAATCCGAGCAGACTCCAGTTGAGCGTGTAGATCATATCTGCCAGAGATTTTCCGGAAGGTGCCTCATAATGACCTGACGGCAGAGTTCCGGTTTCCGGATCTGCGGCACTTACCAGCAGATCCCTGCTCACCCTGGCACTTTCCCGGGCAATATCATCGTCAAATGCTTCGGCGGCGGCGACGGCTCCCATCATGGCATAAGCGTATTCACTGGTGGAAAATCCGGGAAGCTCTGCTTTGAGCCGGGTAAGATATGCCCGGATTCCGGGCAGATATTCCGGATGACCGAATATCCGGTGAACACAACTCAAGGCAAATACAGCAAGTCCACCCCAGTGCGGCAGCCGCAGATTACCGGTCCAGATCTTTGCCGGATCAGTCATTTCACCTTTTTCATTGGGTTCAGTTTCCACAATACGCTGAACGACTGCATTCAGATGACCGGCAAGGTTCTGCGCCCATTTGCCGCAATCATATTTCCTGTTGAGTTCGGGGAAGTTTTTATACAGCGCACATTGCAGAAGAATACACCAGGAATTATCATCCAGCCAGTGACCATCCGGGGTCAGAGCTACATCCGACCACCGCCATGCACAGGGCAGTTTGTAATCATCCGGGCGTTTGAGCGCACTGCGGAAATAGAGGTAATCGAGAATATTTTCCCCGGTTTGGTGGCGGGCGGAATCATTGGCTATCATACTGTAAAGCAGAAACATCACCGCAGTTTGAAAGTTGCAGTCTGACCGGCGCGATTCTACCACGAAACAATTTTTCCGCATGGTTGTGGCAGCGAATTTTTCCATGATTTCGTCCCGCACAGAATCCTCAATATCGAGCGTGACCAGTCGTTCCGCCACGCCCCAGAAACCGTCGGCAGGATACATTACTCCGGAGTTTTCAAACCACCGGATATTTTTTTCGACATTACTGATAAATTTTTTCATGTTCCGATTTTTCCCGTGTTACAGAAACATTTGAACAAATATAATATACCTATATGTCCCGGATAATACAAGCTGCAGGAATAAAAAACAGCTGCCGCAAAGATTTTTGAAAATCCATACAGCAGCTGCCGGAAGAAAAAATCAGCAGGAGATGTTTTTGAGTTTTTTACTCAACCGGACAGAACAGAAGTCCGGCCCGCACATGGTACAGTATTCCGAACCGTGCTGATCCGGTGCCGAGCTTTCAGTCAATGCCTGCTGACGCAATTCCTTTGCCCATGCCGGATCAAGAGCCAGAGCGAATTGAGCTTCCCAGTCAAATTTTGCCCGGGCATCGGAAATGGCATCATCACGGTCACGGCTGCCGGGTTTATGCAAGGCAACATCTGCGGCATGAGCGGCTATTTTGAATGCCACCACCCCACGGCGGACATCATCGGCATTTGGCAAGCCTAAATGTTCTTTGGGAGTTACATAGCAAAGCATTGCCGCACCGTAATATGCTCCTGCCATGCCGCCCATTGCCGCGACAAGGTGATCGTAACCCGGAGCGCAGTCGATGACCACCGGGCCCAGAATATAAAACGGTGCATCGCCGCAGACTTTTCTTTCCCGTTCCATATTTTCCTGAATCTGATCCAATGGCACATGTCCGGGGCCTTCCACCATCGATTGTACTTTGGCTTCACGGCAGCGGAAAACCAGTTCCCCCAAGGTATCAAGTTCGGCAAATTGCGCTTCATCTGAAGCATCTGCCAGACACCCCGGGCGCAGACCGTCTCCAAGAGAAAGGGTCACATCATATTCCCGGCATATTTCCAGAATTTCATCAAAAGCCTCATAAAATGGATTTTCCTTTCCGTTTTCCGTCATCCATGCTGCCAGCAAAGCTCCGCCCCGGCTGACGATACCCAGTTTCCGTTTCAGGGCCAGCGGTACATGTTTGCGTAACAAACCGGCGTGGATGGTCATATAATCGACCCCCTGTTCCGCCTGTTCCCGGATGACGGACAATATTTTTTCTCTGGAAAAATCTTTGCTTCCGTAACGGGCAACGATCTCATAAACCGGCACAGTGCCCAATGGTGCAGAACTCTGTTCCAAAATAGCCTGCCGGATGGCGGTGATTTCTCCGCCGGTACTGAGATCCATCACGGTATCTGCTCCGTAATGCAAAGCTATGGCAAGTTTGCTTTTTTCCGCCCCGGGGCAGCTGGAAAGAGTGGAATTGCCGATATTGGCATTGATCTTGGTTTTAAGCTCTCTGCCGATGCCGCACGGGATCAGATTTTTGTGATTCACATTTGCCGGAATGACAATAGTTCCTGCGGCGACTCTTTCCGCAATAAACTGTTCTGAACGTTGTTCCACTACAGCTACATGTTTTATTTGCTCCGTGATTATTCCTTTTTGTGCATATTCCATCTGTGTCATAAAAAAAGACCTTTCAATACTCTTTCAGTACCACTTGTTCAAGATAATTTTTCCGGGGCGGATACATCTGGCGGAGTTTGCCATTTACTTTCATATTTTCACACAGAGAACCGTAAACGAAAGCTTTTGCCGTTATCAGAGCATCCTGCCAGTTTTTGCCGGATGCCAGATTTGCCGCAACCGCCGCACTTAAAGTGCATCCGGTTCCGTGGGCGGTATTGCCGGAAATTTTCACTGCCGGAGAACTCAACGAAAAAAGCTTTCCCTGATAACAGGCGATGTCTGTTGCCATATCCGAATTGATGGCATGGCCGCTTTTAAGCAGGCAATTGCATTTATATTTCCCGTAGATCTGCAATGCGGCTTGGGCAAGGTCATTTGCAGAATGCAGTTTGCATTGGCAGATAAGTTCTGCTTCAGGGATATTCGGTGTGATCCACTCTGCCAGCGGTAAAAGCAGCTCTTGCATCGCGGAAACGGCATTTTCTTCCAGCAGTTTGGTTCCGGAAGTTGAAACCATTACCGGATCGACGATCAGCTGCAAATCATATTTTTCAGCCATTTTTGCCACACACTCAATGATTTTTCTTCCGGCAAGCATACCGGTTTTGGCAAAACGGCAGTGAAAAGCATCCAGTACGGTTCCGATTTGGGAACTTACCGATTCTGCCGGCATGACATCCACCCGGCGCACCTCATCCGGATTCTGGGAAGTTACAGCAGTAATTGCCGAACAGCCGTAGACATTGAAGAAGTTGAATGTACGCAGATCCGCCTGAATTCCTGCTCCGCCTCCGGAATCACTTCCGGCGATGGTCAGTACTGCCGGTAAAATATCATCCATAACGCCCCCCTTTCATTATCTGCCGCAATTGCTGAACTTTGGCTTTGACATCAGGAGCCTGCGTTATTTCTGTTACCATGGCAATATGTTTGAATCCTTTTGCACACAGAAGTTCCAGATGGTGTTCCTTGATGCCGCCCATCACTGAAAAAGGACAAGTGACCTGTGATTTCAGAACTTCAATCTTTTCCAGTCCCAATGCTCCGCAGGCGACACTTTTGGTACGCGTGGGAAACATCGGCCCGATATTCAAATAAGAGCAACCATCGGCAAGAGCTTTGCTGATCTCCATGGCATTATGGGTTGATACGCCGAAAAGCAGATCCGGAGCAAGCTTTTTTGCTTCAGGCAGAGGAAAATCATCCTGCCCCAGATGAACTCCGTCAGCTCCGGCGGCCATGGCAATATCAAGGCGGTCATCAACGATCAGAAGCATTTTATGAGCAGCGGTGATGACTTTGCACTTTTTCACCAGTGCAAACATGGCACAGTCTGAAATATTTTTTTCTCTGATCTGGACGATTTTTGCTCCGGCGGCGGCGATGTCTGCAACAATATTGCAGACATCGCGTCCATTACAGAATTCAGAACTTACCACCGGATAGAGATCAGAACTTTTGAATATTTCAATGCGTTCTGACAAACTGCGCATGATCAGCACCCTTTTTCGATGATGAGTTTGGCAACTTTTCTTCCGGACATGAGCATGCCGCCGAAAATCGGTCCCATCCGGTAGCCGCCCATAACATTATTGGCACTCATGCCGCAGGCATACAGTCCGGGGAAGTAGCAGCGGGTGTTTGCCACGGTGGAAGCTTCGCCGTTTTCCACCCACATCGGTTTTTCACCGATAATATCGCCGGTGGGGGTGTCGAGCTGGATTTTAGCTTTTTTCACTGCGAGATTGAGGATCTCACTGGGGTGTCCGGTGCCGTCAATGACATTTTCCGCAATGACTGTAAGAGGATCGACATGCAGACCGAGCCGCTCCACGCAAGTCCAGTTGATGACCAGCCCATTGACTTTTCCGTCTTTGAAAACGAGGTCTTCAACGCTGACGGAGTTGAAAATTTTCGCACCGGCTTTGACTGCGCCGAAAATAAGTCCGCTTGCCATTTCCACGGAATCAAGGGTGTGATAACCGGGGGCATTTTCCAGTTTTTTGTGAGTGATGCCGAAGTCATCGAGGATGTCCAGAGCTTCATCCTGAACAACCACTTCATTGAAAAGCATACCGCCGCCCCAGGTGCCGCCGCCGGGGGCAAGTTTGCGCTCAAAAACGGCAGTTTTCAATCCAGCTTCCGCCAGATAACGTGCGGCGACAAGGGCAGAGGGGCCGCCGCCGACAAGAGCGACATCGAGTTTCAAGCCATCGATGAGTTTTTCGCTGAATTTGCTGATGATCGCTGTGGAGATGATGTTTTCCGCTGACATACCGGAAGTCCTTTCCGGAGCATTTTCTGCTCCATTGACTGGGTATGCCGGTGCGGAACGCACACGGTAAAAAAAGGTGTAACAAAAATTTTCATTTTCTTTCTTCCTACGCCGGCATTACCCGTTTCAGGTTCATAGGGTTTGATCTCAGCCGTTGTCCCCGCGACAACAGCACCCCTGTGTTACAATGCGGTTAATATAACACATTTCCCCGGCAATGTCAAATCGTATTTGCAGGAATTTTCTTGTTATTCTCTCAATTTTTGTGAAAAATCTTTACAGCGGCCGCACATCGCAGCTGTTGAAAAAATTTCTCCGGTGTGGTATATTATGTTATGAAAAAACGGGGAAATCAAAGATGAAAAAATTCAATCAACTGGCTGTGGTATCGCTGTTTCTGACGGCGGCGATCTGGGGGCTTTCGTATTCCGCGGCGGCAGAAGCAATGCAAACCATGTCGCCGCTCTTTTTCGTTTTTCTGCGCTATTTACTGGGAACGGCGATGCTGCTTCCGGCATTGTTTCTGCCCGGGAAACGTCCGGATAAATCTCTTTTTACCGGAGGTTTTCTCTGTGGTATATGTCTGGCTGGCGGAGAGATATTGCAGCAATTCGGTCTGCTTTACACCACTGCCGGTAAAGCCGGTTTTTTAACGGCACTCTATGTGATAATGATTCCGGTCATCGGCGTTTTCATCAATAAAAAGTCCAACTGGAAAATATGGTGTGCTTCAGTGCTTTCGGTCATCGGGGCATATTTGCTTTGTTCAGATGGCTCTATTACCGGCGGTGTCAACTCCGGAGATATTTTAATGCTGATATGTGCATTGTTTTTTGCGTTTCAATTTATTGCCATTGCCAAATTTGCTCCGCAGGCGGATGCTCTGCAGCTGGCGGCGATCCAATTTCTCACGGTGACAGTGATTTCCGGTATCGCAACATTGATCTCCGGGGAAAGCTGTTCATGGCAGAGCATTGCCGCCACAGCCAAACCGCTGTTTTACTGCGGTGTTATTGCTATCGGTTTTGCCTGTACGATCCAGATTGCGGCGCAGAAATATGTTCATCCGGCGACCACATCCATTATTTTGAGTACGGCATCGGTATTTGCGGTTCTCTGGGGCTGGCTTATCCTGAATGAAACTTATTCGCTGACCAATCTCATCGGCTGCGGCGTTATTTTTGCGGCGGTGGTTCTGGTTCAGCTGCCGTCAAAAGCGCAGAGCGGAACTGCCGGGTAAATCATTCATGGGCGGGATAATTTCAAAAATCCTCAAAGACTCCTGCAAATCATCATTGCGATCTTGAAGCGGAGCGTTTCCGGTGATTATTTATTCAATATCCGCATCTTGTCACGGCATAGCGTAACGGAGAGGGAAGGTTTGGCTGTTTTATAAAAATTGTCTCAATTCGGTAAATTTATCCTGAAAAAAATCAAAAAGCCCTTGATTTTCATGTAAAATGTGCTACTTTATTTATTGTGTTGTAGTATTGTGTCCGTATATTTGGAGTGTTGAAAATGCAGAAATCAACTCTGGTTGATGAAATCCCGCAGCGGGAAATCAGTTTGACGGTGGATTGGTCTGTTGCTGATTTTCTGGTGCTTGACAGGACTTCGGAAGTCAGCATCTCCTGTATATCGGAAGTTTCTCCGGGAATGTGCATCGATCTGTGCGGAGAATTTCCGCGGTCGGAGCGGAGCATTTCAATATCGGTTTCCGGTGAAACGGTTTTCGGCATCATCGAGGAGCTGGCGGCAAAATTCACCACGGTGGTTTACGGATTTATCCGCAGTATCTGCCGTAAAGCGGAGCGTATTGCTGATGCTTTCCGCCGGATGAAGCTGCTGCCGGTGCGCTGCCGTATGGCGCAACTTTCTTTTGCAGGAGGGTTGCGGCTGTGAGAATAAAAGTTTTTAACAGCTTATGTGCTGTATTATATAAAGGTCATAATTCAGAAAAGACACTTTGGAGCTGAAACAGCGTTTCAGCTTCACGGTGTCTTTTTTGCTTTTTTGCCTGTGCTGATTTGAAAAGGGATCTTGTGAGAGATCGTGAGAGGTCATGAGAGGCTGTCGGGCGGGTTTTCCGGTTTTTCCCAAAATCTCCCAAAAAATTCCCACAATCTCCCACAAAAAAGAGGGATAAATATGTATGAGTAGTGAAAGGATATTTCAAGCTCATAATTACAGGGAATTGCTTTCTTACCGGCGTGCGGAAGTTATTTATCTTGCCACTTATTGTTTTGTTGAACGTTTTTTCGGAAAAGGGCGACCGGACTTGTGACCAGATGTTACAATCAGCAAGAAGCGGTAAGCAGAACATTGTTGAAGGTGCTTTAGCTTCGGCTGGAAGCAAAGAAAGTGAACTCTTTCTCACCAATGTTGCACTGGCAAGTTTTGGAGAATTGCAGGAGGATTATCTGGATTATCTGAAAACCCGCAAGTTGCGGATATGGGAAAAAGATTCCCGGGAAGCTGTTTATGTGCGCAGTTTGTGCCGGAAGGATGATGGCGGATATGAAGTTTATCGGGAGTTTATTGAAACACGTCCGGCGGAAGTTGTGGCAAATATAGTGGTAACGTTGATTTATCAGGTGCAGTTGCTGCTTGGACGGCAGATAAAGGCACTTGAAGAAAAGTTTTTGAAAGAGGGCGGCGTAAAAGAGAAAATGATGAGAATGAGGCTCGCTGCCAGAGAGAAACAGAAGAAGTTGTGAGAAGTTGTGAGAAGTTGTGAGAAGTTTTGAGAGGCTGTCGGGCGGGTTTTCCGGTTTTTCCCAAAATCTCCCAAAAAATTCCCACAATCTCCCAAAATTTCTCAAAAAACAGAAAAATACTAAACATATATGTATATTAAATGAGCCAATAATTTAAGAAAGGAAATCAATTATGGCTACAATCTATGTGAATTCTCTGTGGAAAACAGAGGAAGATTTCAATAACGATGCCAATAAACCGGCAGATGCAGTTTTTGGCGAAAATACTGCATCGACACTGGATGCCGCTCTCAAACAGGGAATCGCCGACGGTGGAGCTGATATAAAGCTGTTGGATGGATCTGTGGCAACAGAAAATCTGAACAAGGTTGTTACCAAGATGCATGGCGCATCCGGCATGAGTTTCAGCATTACCGGTAATAGTGCCGGAAATGAATTTATCGCTATTGAAATGCGCGATGATGCTAATAGCAATCCGGCAGAAGATTTCACCAGTCTTGCCGAATTGACCATCACCGATGCCAATTTGAACTGCTACAAAGTGGCAGCGTATCAGAATTCCAAGGTCACGATCTCTGATTCAGTGATTGATTTCCATGGTGACCAGAATGGTCCGCTTTACACCAAGGGCAATGGCGAACTTTATGTGAAAAACTCCTCCATTCTCGCGAACACCCAGCTTTCAGCTATGGGGGCGTATATGGAATTGGATAATTCCACTTTGGACGGCGGTTCTGCTGCACAGATCTCCGGTGAAATGGTGGTAAAAAACAAGAGTACTTACACTCTTTCCAGTGCCAAGATTTATGGCGGCACCGGTATTTTGACCATCGAAGATTCCACGATGGTGCGTAAGGCTGCCCGTACAGCGACAGATAAAGCAAATGCTCTGGTTTACTACAGCAACGGCAAGGCGAACATTCCGACTGCCCTGTCCGAATACACTTATTGCGTGGTGATCGGAGGCAGTCAGTACTCTACAACTGCCCATACCGGTACCGGTGTAATGAATGTGATTGATTCGACCTTTGACATGTCGAAAGCCTATGCCGACAAAAATTACGCTGATGTTGAAGGCTACGAAAGCAGCGAAGGCATGGTGGCGATTGGTTCCGGCAGTGAATTGAATATTTCCGGCAGTACTTTTACGGTTGACTGCCTGATGAATGAAGGTGCGATCACGATCGACGCTGCCAGTACGCTGACTGCGGATTCGATTGGCGGCATGAACGGCACGATCACTATTGATGCAGCCAACTTTGCCGGTGGAAGCGAAAAAATCATTGATCTTTCCGGAACTGAATCACTGGCGGGTAAAGTTACGATTGAAAATCTTGCAGCAGGTGTAAATGTTGCTTATGGTGCGGATGGTGATGTTATGCTCTATGATACAAAATTTGATACAGTTTATGTGAACAGTGAATATACCGGTGAGATCGGGACCGATCTGGGTGATGGCAAATTCTTCGGCGTGAACGCGTTTGCTGACTTTGAAAGCGCGCTGCGTGCCGCTTGTACCAACAGTGCGGTCACCCGCATTGAAATCGAAAGTGATTTGGTTGATCCGAATATCGAATATACCGAATACAATGATATTGCGCAGAAGTTGACCATTGGTGCTGCTGCCGGCAAGAAATTTACGGTCGATCTGGGAGCACACAGTTACAGTGTTGCGTCTGTTGCTATCCGCGTGATGGGTGACGGCGCTTCGCTGACGATCGAAGAAGGTGTTAAATTTGTCGGTCTGGATGTGGTTGCAGACGGTTTTGCCACCACTAATGAAGAAATGGTCATCAACGGCGAAGTAGAGGCACTCTCGCTGAAGGTCTGGACCAACAACAACGGTATCACCGTCAACGAAACCGGTAAAGTAACGCTGGGCTACGGCGACGGTCAGTTGGATTTGGCTTACGGTAACGGCTTTCTGACCGTCAACGGTACTCTGACTGGTACCAGCGATGATAGTTTGACTGATGGTCCGCAGTTCCGTGCCGGTTATTCCGGTACCCGCGGTAACGGCAATACCATCAATTTGAACAATACCTACTTTGAAGGCGGCGCCCGGTTCACAGTCAATGGCAGTAACGGTGCTATCAATATGGACAACTCGGTGCTGAAAGTTTCCGGCGGCGATACTGCCGGCAGCCTGACTCTTGGCAGCAGCGGCAACGTGATCAATGTCGATAACGGCAGCCGTTTGATCGTTGCCAATGTTACGGTCGGTGCCGACAACAAGATCGCTGTTGACGGCGGTGCGCTGGAAATCAGCAATCTGACCAACTACGGTGACTTTACCGTCAAAGGTACTTCCAAACTTGATATTGATAATATGACCGGTACTGTTGTACTTGAAGAAGGTGCTAAAGTTTCCGGTGTTGTCGATGGTTACGGTGCTGTTTTCTCTGTTGCCGGTAAGAATGTTGAAATGTCCGGAGTAAAAGTTAATGCTGAATCAACCGGTTATAATGGTGCTCAGATAAATGTTGCTCAGGATGCCGCTCTTAATATCACCGGTAACAGTTATATCAACGTTGGCAGTCAGTTGTATGCCCGTGGTTCTGTTATCGATATTGAATATGGCAGTACCGTGAAGAGCTGGAACTTGTGGTTCAATGATAAAGCCGGTTCAGCGACAACAGTAACTGTTGCCGGTTATCTCGAAGGCTATACATTGTCAATGGCTACTGCCAATGAAGCAGGATCTACTCTCAAGGTTGCTGCCGGTGGTGAATTGAAGCTCATTTACGGTAGCGGTACCGGCCGTTTGAATTTCCAGGTCGGTAATATGGAAATTTACGGTTTCTATAATGGTCAGAGTTATGCCGGTGGTGGTAATGCCTGGATCGGCTATCAAGATGAACCCTACAAGGCTGTTTTGACTGTTGATGGTACCTATGCTGCTGAAGATAACAATAACGGTAAATTTATCAATACCGGTGACCAGCAGCTCTACATCTGGCAGGGTGGCAGCGTCAATGTGGTCAACGGCGGTCTTTTCAACTGGGCGGCAGCTGTGACCAATAATGGTTCCATCACTATTGACGGACTCAGTACCTTTACCGCCAATACTATCATCTGGGGCGATAATGCCACGATCACCATTGACGGCACCGACTTTGCCGGCGGGGTCAAGAAGATCATTGACCTCAACGGCACTGAAAGTCTGGAAGGCAAAGTTACCATCAAAGGCGAAGGTATTACCGCTATCTACGGCGAAGACGGCGACGTAACGATCACCGATGCCAGTGCTGAAACTGTTTACTTTGATTACAATTGGGCTGGCAAAGTTGCCGGTACCGAAGTTGCTGCAGGCAAGGTTATCGGTGTTAATGCGTTTGCTGAATTTACCGATAACGGTACTAACGATAAAGGCTGGAGCAATCTGTTGGTGTTGCCCGAAGACACGACCGAAGTTGTGCTGACTGCCGGTAACGAAAACGCTTCTTACGGTATGCTCCGTCCGACCCAGAGCATCACGGTCAAGACCGAAGGCGAGGGTTACGCCGTGATCGACCGTTTTGTCAATATGGGCTGCGACCTTACTTTTGCTGAAGATTCCAAGGTCAAGGTTATTGGCAATGGCGGACTTTCCGGTGCCAACAATCAGGGCGGGACTGTTACGATTAACGGCGAAGTTTACATGGCTATTGCTCCCACCAACGGCAACAAGGCTCTCTATCTGTGGGGTATGAATGCTACTCCCGGACAGTTGGTCATCAATGCCGGTGGTATCCTTAAGGCTGATTGCGCCAATGTGGAAAACCACGGTACGATCACCGTTTACGGCACTATGGAACTGGGCAAACTCGGCGATGTACCCAAACTCGCCGGTGTCGGTGCCAACAATGGCGGCTGGCATGGTCATCTGATCGTGGACGGCAAAGACGGCGAAGGTATCGTTTCGGTTGCTCATAATCAGCTCAACTTCGGTGGCGGCAATACTTCCGTTGATTGGCAGGAACCCGCCGGTGATTGCTCGGTTGATATTATCAATGGCGGCAAGATCACCACGGCTGCGGTTTCTTTCCGCAACGGTGCAAAGAATACCTTGACAATCAATAATGGTACTCTGGAGTTCACCAATGATCCGGATTACGCCGGTTTGACTCCCCGCTATTTCGACAACCAGGGTATTATCAATGTGACCAACGGTACGCTGGATATGAGCGACCGGAATTTTGATAATACCGGCTCGGTTACGGTCACTGGTGAATCCACAGTCAATATCGGCACTTTGAGCGGCACGATCGATATAACCGATGGTACTGTGACCGGTTCGGTCAAGGGCGGTACGGTCAATGTCTATGGCAAATCCGATATCGATATGGATGCTGCCGGCGATAAGATCGTATTCGGTTCGCTTACTCAAAGCGTGGATGCCACACTCAATGTCGATGGTTGGGATAAAGTTGACTTTGCAGCCCAGAATGGTACGGTCGATATTACCGGCAAGATGACTGCCGACGGTTTCGGCATGGCGCCCATGAAGATCGGTGGCTTCTACAAGACCGGTCATGAATCCGATGTTGAAGAAGAGGGCGAAGACGCAATGTCAAGCACTACTGTCAACGTTCTGGAAGATGCGTATGTCAGAACCCAGCAGGTTTACATTGCTGAAAATTCTGCCATCAAGGAACACACTTTGAATGTGTACGGTGAACTTGCAGCCTCCACAAGCATCTTCAATAAAGCTTTGGGTAATCTGAATGTTTACGGCAAAGTTTCTGCAAACTATCTGCAGGGTGCAGGTGATGTAACGGTTGCCGAAAACGGCGAACTGATCCTCGCCGGTGTTGGCGGCAATGGTGCAAGCAAGATCGGTACCGATGAAGAAGGTCTGCGTTCGCAGTTCACTGTAGCCGCAGGCGGTAAAGTCGATGCCGACGGCGATATCTATGTAGGTTACAACGACGGCAGCCGCCAGGGCGATATGCTGGTTGAAGGTACTGTTAAAGCGGCAAGCATGTCGGTAGACAGCGGTTCAACGCTCACTGTCAACGGCGGTACTTTGGATGTCGGTACTTTGACAAATAATGGTGATGTCGATGTTTCAGGCGAGGTAACTATTAATATCGGTACTTTAAGTGATAGTATTAATTTCAAAAATGTGATATTGTCAAGTGAGTCCAATATTGGTGGAAGCGGCAAAGGAGGAACCGTGTTTTCAACCGGTACATTTACTATCACTGAAACCGGTTCTCTCAATGCGAAACAGATCAACCTTTATGGTAAATCTCTCCTTAAGAGTGGGGCAACTTTGACTGCTCCCAAAACAATTGTTAGTACTAAAGACGGTTATCTGAAAATTGAAGAAAATGCAACTTTGAGTGTAAAATACTTCAATGTCCAGAATGGCGGTGTGGCTGATGTCGAAGGTACTGTTAATGTTACTAACGACAGCCGAGCTAACTATAGCAATTTGGTTATGGACGGAGGTTCTGTTAATGTCGCCTCTACTGGTTCAATTGTCATTAATGGATTTAATGGGCAAGTTTTGGAAAACGGTATTCTGAATATCAACGGCGGTACTCTCAACGTAATTAAACATACTGATGGAAGAGCCGGTAATTTCAAAAACGCCGGTACAATCACTATTACTGCTCAAAGTTCAATTACTGTTGGTAGCTCTTTCGCCAATACAGGTACAGTTAATGTTACCGGTGGTACTCTCAATGTTGTGGAGAAAATCGACAACACCGGCAAAATCGTCATTTCCAAAGAGAGCAGCTGGGATGCAGAGATCACCGGCAATGCCGCCGAAGTCGCCGCCAAGGCGGTCATCAATGGTACGCTTACTGCCGATCTGGCGCTGAAAGGCAATATCACGCTCAATGCCGATTACACTGGTGTTATCAGCGGTAAGAAAGTTGTCACCATCACTGAAGACAAGGTCGTTAATATCGCCGATGGCAGTGAAATTTCTGCTCTGGTCGTTGCAAACGGTGTCGTGTTCGCCGCCGGTGAATCCATCAACGGTGTGGCGGAAATCAAAGGTGCTGCCAAAGATGCGGTCATCACCATTGCCGATGCGTTGCTGAATGGCAACAAATTCTCCAACGGTAAACTGGCGGTCACCGGTGTCAATGATAATCTGGTCAAGGTCAATACCGCACTTGCCAATATCGCAAGTATCAACGGCGTTGCGGTTGAAAATGCCGCCGGACTTTACTACTATGTTGATGGTGATGTTACCAAAGTCCTTTCCAAAGTTGATGAAGGTATCAAGATCGGCGACAGCACTTCCCCCGACGATGCCACGATCGACAATGTCGGCAATCTGACCTTCAAAGAAGATTCCGATGCTCTTGCCGAAGTCAACGTGGAAATGGCAAAAGGCACTACCACCATCAAGGTTGCCAGTGGTAAGACCGTCAAGAGTGGCGGTATCGATCTGATGGAATTTGCCATCGGTTCTGTTACCAAGAACGCAAACGGCGGTAAAAACAACTTCTCCTTCGGCAATTATTCCGATGTCGATATTAATGGAGATATTGAAGCTCTGGGCAGCCTGACTGTCGGTAAGAATTCCTTCCTCGATGTCACCGGTACTGTTTCCGGCAACAACACCGCCCAGAAACTTTCCATCGGTGTCGGTTCAACTGCCAATTTCGATGCGCTCAACTTTGACACCAATCTCAACGCTGCCGACAAAGACAGTTTCTCGGTCAGTGCCGGTGCAGAAGTTACTACCGGTGAGATCAGCGGTCTGGATACTTTGAAACTTGCCAACGGCAAGGCAAATGCCAAAACTGTTATGGAAATCAACGGCAACTATACTGCCCCGGCTGCCAACAACAGCATCACGCTCGGCAATTACGCCGACCTGACGATCGCCGGCATGATCGACAACGGTGGTGTGGCAAGCGGTACCGGAACCACCATCAAAGCCGGTAACAATGCTACCATCAACGTTACCGGTGAAGTC
>JAZSIZ010000021.1:0-6183 GCA_045534015.1 Victivallaceae bacterium
CCTTTAGCTGTGTCCAACTTTTTGGGTGCATATCACCAGCCGTGGTGCAAGTCTAATCCCTCTGTCGCCAGAAAAGGCGGCAGAGGGTGACGAATTGCACCACATGAGCCGAACCACCACCACACGCCGCATACCACAGGACAGTACCCCGCCCCCCGCCGAGCGGGGCGCAGGGGTGCAGGGGGCGGCGTTAGCCCCCTGCAAAGAAAAAGAGCTGTCGGTTTTGCAACAGCCCCTGCTGCTGCCGGAGAGATTTTTACCGGATGATTTTCACATTATTGCATTCCACGAAAGTATTTGCTCTCACTTTGGCATATTTATTTTTGAGAGTGACCTCTGACAAATTGCCGCATCTTACAAATGTTTTTGCCGGAATGAATCTGACTTTCGGTGAAATTGTAACTTTGGAAACTTTGCAGTCGGTGAATGCTCCCGGAGCTATATTGATGATATTATCCGGAATAATGTATTCACCGTCATACTCCGGCGGGAACCAGAGCAGCTTGTTTTTCTTTACATCGATGATCTCCCCGTGATCTCCACTTTTGAATGTATTACTGTTGATAGCGACTTTCCGGAAATCGTCGAATGCTTTTCTGTCGAGGGAGTGGAGATTGCTGCAATGTATTTCTGCTTTGATGAGTCCAGTGCAATTCCGGAAAGCTTCATTTTCAATTGTCTCAAGGTCATTGTACGATAATTTAATGTAGATTATGTCTTGGCGGTCGGCGAAAGCACCTTTTCCGATAGTTTTAACACTTTCAGGGAGATACAAAAGATCTACAGCAATACCTTTTTTTATATTCTCATCTGGAGGAAACACTATACAAAAGATGTAATTGTTTTGGGTTACAGTATAGTCAAAATAGTAAGTGTCATGCGAACCAAGACTCCGATTCGTTGTAATAACTACAGGACGGTAAGCATTTTTGTGTCCTTTGAATTTGATCAAAGTTTTCCGGTCTTCGCTCAACTCAAAATATTGATCTTCTATTTGCCGCTGTTTTTCTTCCAGTCTTTTCCGTTCAGTTTCTTCCTGCAATTTCTGTTCAGCTTCTTTCTGCTTTTTCCATTCTTCCTGCGTTCTCGGTTCGTTTTGTCTGTTCATCCACCGTGCGTTTTCTTCCTGAGCTTTTGATCTTCTTTTCTCTCTTTCCGAGGCACTATTAATAACAGAAGAAACACAGCTGGCAACCAGTATGAGAATAATACCAACAATCACAAGTCCTACAATGGAACCACAGGAACCACCGGATGATACGGTGTCTCTGACACGGCGGAAAATAATCATGCCGGCAAGGGGAAGTATGGAAATAAACAAACTGCTGATAGCAAGCCCCAAACCGTTCAGCAGCACCAAAACTGCCGAAAGTACCCAAAAGAAAAGAGTTGTTATCCGGCAAATCCTGTACATTATGTTGAAAAACTTGTAACGACGGATTATTTCCCTCTGTGCTTTTTCATCCGTTCCCTGAAATATCTCTTCACCATTGCCGGTATCGGTGTATTTTTGACCGTGAAGCTCCGCAGTACTCTCAATTTCAGCACTGTCAACAGCTCCGCAATTACGGCACGTTACTTTAGCTGCATCGTAGTAAGCTCCACATACTTTGCACTTTTTCGCCGGCTGTACAAAAAATTTTTTGTCACATTTCAGACAGGTGGCTTCCTGAAACATCGATGATGCATCAACATCGTACTCTTCAAAGCAAAACGGACAAAGCGTTTTCATAATAAATCATCTCCGGTATTATTGTGTGATTTTTATAAAGAAGTCAAAAACGGTTTCGGGTAAGCGACCATTCAAAATCACCGACTTCGATTCCGGCATTTTTTGCAGCGGCGATATTATAGGCATCAAATATGCAGAGTATATTCAACGGCAGCAAAATTGCGAACGGCCAATAAACTGCCAGCACCAGCCAAATGATTATCGCCGCCACTATCTGTATTATTATGCCTTTGGCGATCTGTCCGTTATAAACCTGACCGGCACCCGGGATAATCATGGTCAATACTGCCGGTATCCCGGGATTTATCCAGGGGATTTCTCTGTCGGGAAAATAATTATTCATGTTGCTGCAAGGCACAGCGACCGGCGGGGGATTATCCGGCACAACGACCGGCGGGGGATTATCCGGCACAACGACCGGCGGGGGATTATCCGGCACAGCGACCGGCGGGGGATTATCCGGCACAGCAACGGGAATGCTCTCCGTTACAGCAGCGGGAATGACACCGGGAACAGGCTGTACAGCATTTGCTGCACTGCGGCACAATTGCATAAACTCATCACCCACTTCCCGGACAAGTTTCCGGCACACTCCCAGAGAATCCACACCCTCCTGAATAGCGGCATTGAATATTACATTGATTTGTGTACCCTGCTGACGGATATTGGCAGTAACTGTGATGCCGAAAGTACTGTCTCCGTATTTGCGATTGCCGGTAATGTTTTTCAAGGTGAAATCCTGCTTCCGGATATTTATATCGCACTTACTCATCGCTTGCAGAACAAACTGCCAGACGGTTTCAGAATCTCCGTCAACATAAAAACTTCCGTCATTCACCTTTGATATTGATGTGACATGATTTTTCTGTTCCGGTGGTATTGGCGCCGGAAACGCTTCTTTCTTTATGGTAACAGGATTCCGGCACTCCGGACAGATGATCTGTGAATTTTCACACCCGTCTTCTGCAGACAGGACAACATGACAATTGGGACATTTGAAATCAAAACTCATTTTTTATATATTCTCCGGTTTGATCAGTAGTGTTAAGATATTTTATTCACAGTTTTTATTCCACAAAAGAGACTTTTTCGTCTGCAGATATTTTTATCTTGCGCTTGATCTCTTTATCGCCTTTTTTATAAACCGCAGTTGCTGTTTTGCTACCATCATTGCCGCTTTGCAAACCATCAATGAAAGTGCATTGACTTGCCGGCAGCAATTTACCGGCTTTATCTCTTAATCGTCTGAACATGTCAATATCATTTTTTATCTGCTCTGCCTGCTCCCAGGAAATACTTGCTTCCACCTCTGTATTGATATAATGTTCAGATTTGCGTTCCCGGACGCTGATTGATACAGTGACATTGATCGGTCCGCCTGCATCGCATGTACACACTGCCAGTGCAGAGGTGCTTGTCTTTGAAACCCCCTTTTCTTCACCGGCATGAAGATTTTCATCCACCTGCCTCACGACATTGTTAACCGCGCCCAGTGCAAGCGATTCCAACTGTGCAGATTCTCTCTGCTTTTCCTCTTCTCTGCTTTTTTCCTGCTCTTCTTCTTTTTTCAGATTACTTATTTGCAGCTCTTTTGCTTTCTCTATTATTGCCGGATGGCATATCACAGCTGTTATCGCAATAATCACCAGCGCATTTGCCGCATTGATAATTTTTGCATGTATATTCCGTTCCTTAACCATATATAATTTGTTGATCTCTATATTTTTGATAAGGAAATATGATTCGCAATTAGGACATCGTTTTGGCTTTCCGTAATTTTTGCAGCAACAGCCGGACCAGAATCCGCATTCCGGACACCGGACAGAGGAATCGTTGCGGCACAGTAAATATATTACCAATACTGTCAGTATTCCGGAAACGACACAAATAATGCCTGCTGAACCCAGATTCCCCATGAAAAAGAACAATATGCCGTAACCAATAACGAACAAGGCTGCAAAGGTGAAAATTGCCCGTAAATAAAACTCTGTCCAGTATCTGAAATCCTGTGCTGACGTGTTTGCGGTATCGGATCCGGTGTCATCTGCAAGAGATGTGTTGCAACCATGGCATTCGGCGGCATAGGCACTGTTGTTTGCTCCGCATTCCGGACAAACTACAGCTTCACTGATGGTAAAATCATTTTTGCATACCCGGCAGGTGATATTTTCCCCGAGCCGCTCTTTTCTTACATTATGTACATGATTGCATAAAGGACATACTGTCTTCATGGCGATCTTTCCTTTGTGTTATAATCTATTGAAGAATTGTGAAATCAAAATCTATTCCCTATATATCCCGTATTTATCTATTTTATCGTCGCCACCGTTAGTTCGTATGCTTACCTTGACTCTGTTTTCGGCAGCTTCGCTGACTTCACGACAGTAGTCCAATAATGCAACTGCGACAAAAAATACTGCCATTATGATAAATATGACTGCGCCCACGCACACTCCGATTATAACACCTTTAGATGATGATTTACGCTGTGGCATATAATTTTGTTGCGGCATATAATTTGGCTGCGGGGCATAATTGGGCTGTGGCACATGATTTTGCTGCGGCACATGATTGGGACTGCCGCATATCGGGCACTCCCCCCACCCCGGGGTGGGGGCTTGAAATATCTGCCCGCAGGAATCACATTTTTTCTGAATCAATTTCAAAAATCCTTTTCCAATTATCTGTATTTTACCGTATATACGGAAATTTTTTCAAAATTGTCCTCATATTTCTGAAAAATAACGGACAAAATGCCGGAATTTTCCGTATATAAAGAAGGTGCATCAATGAACCATTTTCACGCACGCCTACCACAGCGACCAACAAAATGGAACAAAGATGCACCGCTTTTTTCGGGGCATCCGGTTCTGTTTGTTGGTCAGTCTCTCATTTTGCAAGGTGGTAGTTTGCGTGAAACAGCCGTTTTTTATTTAATTTTACAGGTGATTTTCAAGAATCACACACCGTATTTTTTTGATTTATTCTTCCGTATAACTCCATGTCAGTTAAAAATATTCACCGGGGAAATACTGATAAATCCCCCCTCTTGCGTAATATAGCATTGAAATACTTGTTTTTCAATGTCCCCGGGGTAATTTCATCAACCGGAAAAAATATTGCAGTCACAAGTTGTTTCTGCGCTCTTTAAGCCCGTAAAGCAGCTCTTCCGGAATACGCAGTCCCCCCGCACCGAAGCCGATAAGAATATTCGGGCGGTTGTCCCCGTGAAAGTCACTGCCGCCGGAAACCGCAAGACCGTATTGTTCCGCAGCTTCAGCAATCAGCAGACTTTCCCGGCTGCTGAACATACTGTAAAACCCCTCAATGGCATCCAGTCCCATCGTTTTCAATCTGCGGCACGAGCGCATAAGAAATGCCCGGTCAGGTACATCACGCTGTATGGGATGCGCCCATACTGCGATGCCTCCGGCTAAATGGATGGCTTTGATCACCTCTTCCGGTGCGGGATATTTCCGTTTCACCCACGCCGGTTTATTGTGGCCGAGCAATTTATCAAAAACGCTTTGCAATGTGGAAAAACCGTAGCGGTTCACCATCGCCCGGGCAAAGTGCGGTCTGCCGGTTTCCAGAAGAGTTTTTCCCTGAAATTCGGGCATGGAAAGATCAAGATCATATCCGAGAAAGTGCAGTTTCAGAAAAATATCCCGGTTGCGTTTCATCCGTTCATTGCGGCAGAATTCAAGCAGATCATTCAATGCTTTACTGCGGCGGTCGATGAATAACCCGAGAATATGTATCTCTTTGTCCGCTAACTGGCAGGCGATCTCCACCCCGGGGACGGCTTCACACTCCGGGTGATCTTTTCCGGCATTGATAAACTCTTCCAGACCGTCAAGAGTATCGTGATCGGTAAGAGCTACGGCAGAAAGATTTATTTCCAGTGCCGCCGCATAAAGTTCCGCCGGAGAAAAAGTCCCGTCTGAAGCTGTACTGTGAGTGTGCAGATCGATATAGTCCATTGATTCCTCGCTGAAAATTACGGTGCTTAATATAGTCTGCCGACACCGTTTTTTCAACTGCAAAGCTCTTTATTTTGCGGAGTTGTCCGGATGATTAAGGATACGGTATGCAAAACATCTCCGCAATTGACATACCACCGACGGCGTCAGCCCCCTGCAAAAAAAAGAAGTGGCTGTTGCAAAACCCTTAACAAATAAAAAATCAGTTCAGAAGAATTTTCTGTTCATTTTCCGGTAGTTGCAGACACTTCTCCTGCAATGTCATTGAAACTTGCCGGAGAATACAGATTCTGCTCATGCAGTTGTTTTGAGCTATTTAAAGTGTTACAGCAAGGTAAGCAATCAAACCGTCAGTAATGCACCGAGCCAATCGTGACAAATCTGGAGTGATTGCATACGGGATTTTTGCCAAGCTTTTTTGAAAAAAGCGTTGATTGAGCTGCGACAACGGAGCAGCGAGACAACAGG
>JAZSIZ010000167.1:0-14481 GCA_045534015.1 Victivallaceae bacterium
CGGCAGCCCTGCCTATTACCGGAGCATTACGCCGGGTATTTTCCGGGTGGGGGTGGGGTTGGCATTCAGCAACTCAACCGAGTTGATTGATCATCTTGTTCTGCCGGAAACATCGGTCGTCGAATTGGAAATCCTCCGCGGGGAGGCTCTGGTCATGGCTGATAATGATCCGGAAAAATTCCGGATCGGTGTCGGCGGGAAAGTTTCGCTTTCCCAGAGTGGAGAATTTGCATTGGTCTACGGGCTTTCCGGATTTATGTGTCCGGAGTGCCGTTATCTGCGTCATCATTTGCTTTCTCTGAATGAAAAACGGTGCTGAAAACTATTGATTTTTTGCGGTAGTGTTGCTATCTTATCAGGATTATTAATTTCAAAACCGGGTTTTATCCATGGCAAACAAAATAGTAAAAGACCTCAATCAGGGCAGTGTGACGAAAACGATGATCCTTTTCGCCATGCCGCTGCTGCTTTCCGGCGTGATCCAGATGCTGTACAATACGGCGGATATGATCATCGTCGGGCACTTCGTCGGAACACAGGGACTGGCGGCGGTTTCCGTCGGCGGAGATGTGATGCACTTTCTCGCCTTTGCGGCAATGGGATTTGCCAATGCCGGACAGGTGATTATCTCCCAGTATCTCGGAGCCGGTATGCGTGACCGGGCGGGGAAACTGATCGGTACGCTCTTTACATTTCTGTTGAGTACGGCGGTGATTCTGGGGGCATTGACTATTGTTTTCCGGGAACAGGTTCTGCACTGGGTGAATGCTCCGGCTGGACAGACCTGGGATTACGCTATGAGTTATGTGATTGTCTGTATGAGCGGCATGGTGTTCATTTACGGTTACAATACGGTGTCTGCTATTTTGCGCGGCATGGGGGATTCCAAACATCCGCTGATCTTTGTAGCGGTCGCCGCCGGATTGAATATTATTCTCGATCTGGTTTTTGTCGTCTGGTTCAAATGGGCGGTTTTCGGGGTGGCACTGGCAACGGTGTTGAGTCAGGCGGTAAGCTTTATACTGTCGATAATTTTTCTTTACCGTCACCGGGTGGATTTCGGTTTCGACTTTAAATTGCAGAGTTTCAAGATCGACACCCAGGTGCTTGCTCCGTTGGTCAAACTCGGTGTGCCGATGCTTCTGCAAAGTGCGGCGATCAGTTTTTCCATGCTCTATGTGAACAGTTACATCAACAGTTACGGCGAGGTAGTTGCCGCCATGAATGGTATCGGCAACAAAGTCGGTATGATCGTCAACATCATCAACTTCTCTTTTGCCGCCGCCGCTTCCCCGATGATCGGTCAGGCAATCGGGGCGGAGTATTACTCAAGGGTACCGAAAGTTGTCGGTGTTTCTCTTGCCATAAACAGTGGTATTTCTGTTATTATGGGGATCATACTGGTGCTTTTTCCCCAATTCGTTTTCGGAATTTTCACCAATGATCCGGAAGTTATGGATTGGGCGATAGCTTACATCTCGGTGGCTCTGGTTCTGCTGGCAGGCAGTGCGGTGCGTCCGCCGCTGGGGGCTTTGATCAACGGTGTCGGCAATTTCAAACTCAACTTTCTGGTAGGAATACTTGACGGGGTATTGCTCCGTATCGGTCTGTCGATGTTTCTCGGCTTGTATTGCGGGTACAAAATGTTCGGATTCTGGTACGGTCATGCCATTGCCGGATTCACACCGTTTGTCATCGGCGGGATCTATTATCTTTCCGGCAGATGGCGGACACGCAAATATATTGTAAATTGATCAGTTTTTCCGCTTGACATTGGCACAGCTGTCATTATATTATATTCAGAACACATCGGTGTATTGTATATATTGACAATAGATAAAGAAAGGGAAGTTCTGAATGAAAAAGTTGTTCTTTGCCGCTGCAGTTTTCTGCTGTGCCGCTCTTTTTACCGGCTGCACCACTGTTGAGTCGACCCAGGTTTTCAACCGGATGGGATTGGGTACTCCCAATGAAAAGGCTGTTTGCCAGACTCATGTGGAAATTCCCGGATATTTCTTTTTCGGTTTGCCCATTATTACCGGCAGTCCCGCCGGTGACGGTGAGTGGAGTTTATTCCGTTACAATGTAAATGCCACCAATGCCGTTTATCTGTTGACCAAAGAGGCAAAGGCACGTCAGGCGGCCCGGGTGGTCAATGTGCAGGTGAATACTACCGAAAGATTGACCTGGTGTCCGTTTGTCATCAAAAGAACAGTTCAGGCATCCGGCACCGGAGTGCGTACACGGGGAGCGGCGATCGACCGTGCCGCCAGTGATTACGACAGCCAACCATAGGAGTGAATGTGGAAAATACGCGCAACGTCAAAACTTTTGTGCTGGATACCAACGTGCTTTTGCACAGTGCTTCCAGTGTGGAGTGTTTCCGGGAAAACGATGTGGTTATTCCCATGGCAGTCATCGAGGAATTGGATAAATTCAAGAAGAATTCCGATGAATTGGGGCGCAATGCCCGCCGGGTGATCCGTTATCTTGACCGTTTGCGTGAGGAGTTTCCCGGATGTGCCGGCGATCCGGAACAGGGTTTGCCGATGAACCGGATCAATCCGGAAGCTTCCGGCAGGATTTTTGTACTCAGTGCCGGTGCGGTGGATGACGATTCTGTCAATGAGGCGGATCGGGCCTTTGATAATGATCTGTTGCTGGATTCTCCGGATAACCGGATTTTACGGGTCGCCTGTTTTCTCCGCAATCGCGGCCGTCAGGTGGTATTTATCAGTAAAGATATAAATTTGCGTCTGAAAGCCGATGCTCTCGGTTTGAAAGTGATGGATTTTGAACGTGAGAAAGTCAAGAATTTCGACCGTTATACCGGATTTCAGGAGCTGACAGTGCCGCAGAGTTTGGTGGATAAAGTCTACAGTGACCGGGAGATTTCTGCAGAACAGTTTCCGGAACTGATGATCAATGAGTTTATCCGTTGTATTTCTGAAAGTGATGAGCGCAGAAAAGTTCTGCTCAGGCGGCGCAGCAGCGGTATGCTGACTGTGCCTGCAAACCGGGTGGAAAAGGTGTGGAATCTTTCGCCGCGTAACAAGGAACAGCGAATGGCACTGGATCTGCTGCTCGATCCGGAGGTCAAATTGATCACCCTGACCGGTGGAGCCGGAACCGGAAAGACTCTTCTGGCTCTGGCGGCTGCTCTGCAGCAGACTCTGCACGATAATATTTATGAAAAGATACTGGTTTCCCGTCCCATTATTCCTCTGGGCAATGATATCGGTTTTCTGCCGGGAAGCAAGGAATCCAAGCTTGCATCATGGATGCAGCCGATTTTTGATAATCTGGAGTTCCTGTTGGGCGGCGAGGAGGAGCGTAAACCGAGAAGTTCCTCCCGGCTCTCGGCAGAAAGTCTGATGAATTCACATAAACTGGATCTGGAAGCTTTGACCTATATCCGGGGCAGAAGCATTCCACGGCAGTTTATCATCATAGACGAGGCACAGAATCTTACTCCCCATGAGGTCAAGACCATTATCAGCCGTTGCGGAAGTGATTCAAAAATGGTTTTGACCGGAGATCCGGCGCAGATCGACAATCCTTATCTGGATGCTTCCGGCAATGGATTGAGTTATACGGTCGACCGGCTCAAAGGGGAGGGGATTTTCGGTCATGTGACATTGCGCCGGAGTGAACGCAGTGAACTTGCTGCTCTGGCAGCGAAAAAATTATGAGGTTGGATCATGCGTAAATTTTTGCTCTTGTGTTTTTTTCTTCTGTTTTCTGTAATGCTTCATGCCCAGTGGTGGGATGAGGGGACTTTCGACTGGAGCAATGCTGAAGAATTGGTTCCCGGTATTGAATATGCCCATTTGCAGAAAGATCAGCCGAGATTGATGAAAATATGGGTGATGCGGGTGGATCTGAATAAAAAATTCGTTTTCCACACCGCTCAAAAAGCCAAGAATTACGGTGATTTAATCCAGACCCATAAGTCAAGAAATCTGAAAGTCCATACCCTGCGTCAGAAAACTGTTGATTTTATGATGGAACACCGTAAAAACGGTGTCGATATGGTTGCGGCTGTCAATGCAGCTCCGTGGAGTCCGTGGGATAATATTCCCAGTCCTTATGCTTCCAATCTGGGCTTGCTGATCAATAATGGCGAAGTTGTTTCTCCGGTGTTGCGGGGCAGACCGTCTTTTGTGGTCTGGAAAAACGGCAAAGTCGGCCTGCAGGTTTTCAAAGCAGAAGATAAACTGGATGATATTCAAATGGCAGTGACCGGTTTCGGTTTTGCTCTTGTCGATGGGAAAGTGGTGAAAACCGGCAATGCACTTGCTCCGAGAACCGGTTTCGGTCTGGATGAAAAGAATCGTTATCTTTATCTGGTAGTAGTTGACGGCAGGCAGAAAGATTTCAGTATGGGATGTTCCGTACAGGAAGTCGGCAGTCTGCTCAAATATTTCGGTGCATACACCGGAGTGAATATGGATGGCGGAGGATCCAGCAGTTTCGTGATCTGGGATGGTTCTAAAGCTGCCATGCTCAATCATCAGCCCCGGGGAGTTGTCCGGGCGGTCGGCGCATCACTGGGTATTTCCATGCCGGAAAAATGAATATTTAAGAATGCGGTTCTCAACAGTAAAAGATAAAGGAGATTTGCCATGCTGAAAAAAACTGTGCTTTGTATCGCTGTGCTTGCATCATTTGCCGTGTTTGCGGAAAATATCCGTCTGCCCAAACCTCTGCGCAAAGGCGGAATGACTTTGCGTGAAGCATTGAATTCCCGCCGGACGATCCGCAATTTCAAAAGCGAAAAACTCACAACCAGTCAGCTTTCCAATATTCTCTGGAGTGCCAACGGGGTGAATCGTGAGAATGGCAAACGTACCGCTCCGAGTGCTATGGATAAACGGGATGTGATGATCTATGTGGTTCTGGAAGACGGCAGTTATTTTTATGATCCGGAAGCGCACACTCTTTCGCTGGTCTGTTCCGGTGATCTGCGTGCATTCTGCGGCAGATATGATGCTCCGTGCTATCTGGTTCTAGTGCCGGATAGAGCCCGTCAGGTCAGGGAGGTTTTTGCCGCAGTCGATACCGGTTATGTCAGTCAGAATATCTATTTGAGTGCGGTTGCCGACGGTCTCGGCACCTGTGCCATGGGATCGATCGCCGATCCGGCAAAACTTGTGGAAAAGCTGAAACTGGGTAAAAACCGGCCGTTTCTGGTGCATCCGGTGGGAATTCCGCAGTGATCTTCCTTGAAAATCTGCGGCATTGATATATATTGATGTGCAGAAGGGAGATATTTGCGTTATGAAAACTCAAGATTTGGATTTGCTCCGGCAGAAAATGCAGGAGATCAACATTCCGCTGCAGGCGGTGCGGGATGAGGTCGGCAGAGTAGTCGCCGGCCAACAGGAATTGATCGACCGTCTGCTGCTGGCTCTGATTTCCGATGGGCATGTTTTGCTCGAAGGTGTGCCGGGGCTGGCAAAAACTCTGACCGTCAAAACTTTGGCGCAGAGTCTTTCCGGTTCATTTTCCCGGCTGCAATTCACTCCGGATCTTCTGCCGGCGGATGTTATCGGCACCCGTATTTACAATGCCGCCACCGGGGAGTTTTCCACTAAAGTCGGTCCCGTGTGTGCCAACATCATTCTCGCTGATGAAATCAACCGCGCTCCGGCGAAAGTACAAAGTGCGCTGCTGGAAGCGATGCAGGAAAAGCAGTTGACTATCGCCGGTGAAAAAATCGCTCTGCCCGCTCCGTTCATGGTGATGGCAACGCAGAATCCCATCGAACAGGAGGGGACTTATCCGTTGCCTGAAGCCCAGCTCGACCGTTTCATGTTCAAATTGAAAATCAGTTATCCGGAGCGCAGCGAGGAACTTTCTGTCGTTGAGCGTATGGCTCATCCGGCTCCGCCGCCGGAAAGCAAACCGGTCGCCCGGCTGGATGATATTATCGCCGCCAGAAAACTGGTCGATCAGATATATATGGATGAGAAGGTGGTCAACTATATTCTGGATATTGTTATTGCCACCCGTCCCGGACAGAGAGGACAGTTGTCCCCCCGTCAGGAAAGTTCCGCGCTGGAGGATATGACCCCGCTGATCGCTTTCGGAGCCTCCCCGCGTGCTTCGATCGCACTGGCTCTGGCGGCAAAAGCCTATGCCATGCTGCAGAACCGCACCTATGTTCTGCCGCAGGATGTCAAATTGCTCGCTCCGGATGTACTGCGTCACCGGCTGGTGCTTTCCTATGAAGCCGAGGCGGAAAATATCGACGCCGACATGCTGATCAACCGCATCCTTTCCACTTTGCGTACCCCATAAGGAGAGATCCCGATATGGAACTGGCAGAACTTTCCCGCCGGATCCGTTTGCTGGAGATCCGTACCGATCATCTGGTGGAAGAGATCACCGGCGGAGCGTACCGCAGTATTTTCAAAGGCAGGGGCATGGAATTTGACGAGGTCAGGGAGTATACCACCAATGACGATGTCCGGTCGATCGACTGGAATGTTTCCGCCCGCATGAATGCTCCGTACATCAAAAAATATGTGGAAGAACGGGAGTTGACCGTGATGCTGATGGTGGATCTTTCCGCTTCCGGAGATTTCGGAACCACCGGAAAAAGCAAACGGCAGACGGCTGCCGAATTGGCGGCTTTGCTGGCTTTCAGTGCCGGAAAAAACGGCGACAAGGTCGGCTTGCTGCTCTTTACTGACAAAATCGAATTGTATCTGCCGCCGCGTTCCGGCAGAATGCATTCTTTGCGGATGATCCGTGAAATGCTCGCATTTCAGCCGGAAAATAAGGGTACTGATATTGCCGGAGCATTGAAAGAGTGCGCTCTGCTGATGAAAAAACATGGCGTGGTTTTTCTGTTGAGCGATCTTATTGAACCGGAAAAGGCTGCCAGTGCTATGAAACTGCTCCGCATGCGCCACGATTTGATCGCCATAAATATCAGTGATCCGGCAGAAGAGCTTTTTCCGTTGAAAACTCCGGTGATCTTTGAGGATGCCGAAACCGGCAGAAATTTCATCTATTCCGGCAAATGCAATGCATTGAATTCCCGGTTGCAGCATGACCGCATGGAAAAGATTTCCGTCTGCCGCCGTGCCAAAGTGGATCTGATCGAAGTGCGCTGCGGTGAAGATGTCCTTAAACCGCTGATCGGCTTTTTCTCCGAGCGGCAGAAGCGGATGAGGAGACGGGTATGAAAATTTTATGGCAGACGCTTCTTTTCATCATTCTTGCCGCCGCTGTCGGTGCCGGTATTTTATGGGGTATACTCACCTTTTGCCCGCCGGAAGCCGAAGTTCCGGAATATGCTGCAGTCACTCCGGAAAAAATATTTGCCGGAGGAGAAAATGTCTATACATTCACCGTTCTTCTGCCGGTGGATGAAAAAGTGGAATCCTGTGAATTCATTGCTCCGGAAAGTGTGATCTTCACTGCTCCGGAAGTTGAGTTTGTGCGATGGGAGTTTGACCGGAACAGCTGGCGGATAAAAGGGGATTTCCGGGTTTTTCAGGAAGGAACTCTTTCCGGTGCCGCCGTGGAAGTGAAAAGTTCAGGCGGTGAAACATTTGTGGTCAAACTTCCGGAACTTCCGGTGGTTATCATGCCGGAAAATCCTGATGCTCTTGCGGTTGCTCCGCCGGTCATGCCGGAAGAAAGTTCTCCGCACCGTTTCCCGTGGAAAAAGATCGTTTTTGCAATTGCGGTACTTCTGGCTGCCGGAATCATACTGCTGTGGATCCTGAAAAAAAGAAAAAGAGTGCTGCCGCCGGATGAATATGCCCGCAAACGTATTCTGGAGCTGAATAGACTTGTGCAGTTTGACCGGATCTCTCCGGAAGAGGGGATCACCGGTTTGTCTGATGCCGTGAAAGATTACCTGCTTGCCAGATTCGGAATACAGGGGCAGACGATGACTTCACAGGAGTTTATCCGGAATTTGAATGACGGCGGTCTGCCGGTCGAGATGGAAGACAGAGTATTTCTCACCGGTTTTTGCAATTGTGCCGATATGGTGAAATTTGCCGGAAAAAGTGCCGGAAAAAAAGAGATGGATAAATTTGCCTTTGAAGCTCTGGATATGATCGTAACCATTGAAGCCAATTTGAAGGAGCGTGAACGATGATAACTTTTGCTCATCCGTGGTTTTTTCTGCTTGTTCCGCTGATTTTACTGCTGGGGATATGGTTGATGTTCCGGAAGCGTCCGGCATTGAAAATTCCTTCGGCAATACCTTTTATACATGCCGGTGCCGTAAGAAAATTTCAGCTGGATATTCTGGAATGCGCCCTTTTGATCGCTTTGCTTTTACTTGCCGCCGCACTCGCCCGTCCCCGGATGGAGCGGGTAAAACGGAGTCTTCCCGGGGAGGGGGTGGACATCATTATCGCTCTGGATATGTCCGGTTCAATGGCTGCTTTTGACTGTCCGGAAAATGTTCCGGACCGGCAATTTGTCGGAAATATAAAAAACGGCAGTGCTGTCAACCGGTTGGAAACTGCCAAAGAGGAGATCCGTAAATTTATTCAGAAACGGCCGTCTGACCGTATCGGTCTGATCGGATTTGCCGATCTGGCATATTCCTTTGTGCCGCCGACGACCGATCATAAACTGCTTCTGGAAAAACTTGACGGATTGAATCCCGGGGATCTTGGTGATGGTACCGGGATCGCTTCTCCCATCGGCACGGCGGTGAAACAGCTGCAGAATGCTCCGTCCCCCCGCCGGGTGCTGGTTCTTTTTACCGACGGCAGCAATACTGCAGTCAATCAGGTCACTCCGGCAGATGCTGCCCGTGCTGCAAAAGAATTTGACGTGATAATCCATACGGTCGGAGTCGGTTCGCACAGAAGCTTTCTCATCGATCCGCGCTCCGGTCAGATTTTTCCGGTTCGCAGTGACCGTGATGAAAAACTGCTCAATGAACTTGCCGCAATTTCCGGCGGCAACAGTTATACTGCCGCCGATGCCGCCGGAATGAAAAAAGTTATGGAAGATATTGATGCGCTGGAAAAAACCGGACATGAAGAAAAGCAGATGATTTCCTACCGGGAATTTGCTCCGCATCTGATCATTTGCGCCGGAGCAGTCATCCTGCTGGCTCTGCTGTGGAACGCTGTGTGGAAAACAACTTTGCCATGACGCATATTTGTGCGCTTTTATGCTTGAAAAAAGTTGATTTGCGATGTATATTAAGCGAACGGTAAAATATACACTAATTTCATCTGGAGAAAAAGCATATGCGTTACATCGATCAGTTTATGGCGGCATTCCCTTTTGAAGGGTTGACTTTTGACGACATTTCACTTGTTACCCAATACTCTGATTTTCTGCCGCATGATGCTGATGTCAGCAGCTATTTTTCACGCAATATCAAGCTGAATATCCCCTTTATCAGTGCCGCGATGGATACGGTCACTGAAAGCGAAATGGCGATCGCCATGGCGCGTCTGGGCGGTATCGGTGTGATCCACAAAAATCTCTCTCCCGAGCGTCAGGCGGAAGAGGTGCGCAAAGTCAAACTTTATCTCAATGGTGTGATCAGCACCCCCGTGGTCTTCCATCCGGAGCAGACCGTCGCTGAAATGCTTGCTGAGAAAAAACGCAACAAATACAACTTTTCCGGTTTCCCCATCGTCGATGACAATGGCAGAGTTGTCGGTATCATCACCAGCAAGGATATTAAATTCCTTACCGATTACAACATCAAAATCAGCGAAGTGATGACCAGGAATCTGATTACCGCCGATTCCGATACCGCTATCGCCGATGCTTACCAGATCATGCTTAAAAATAAAGTCGGCAAACTGCCGATGACCGATAAGGATGGTAAACTTACCGGACTTTTCAGCTTCCTCGATGTCAAAACTCTGATCGCCGGTGATGAACCTGCCTACAACCGTGACAGCCGTCACCAGCTGCGGGTCGCTGCTGCAATCAGTCCTTATGATGAAGTGCGTGCCGATGCTCTGGTCAATGCCGGAGTTGATGCTCTGGTCATCGATACCGCCCACGGTGATTCCAAAGGCGTGATCGAAACAGTTTCTCTTTTCAAAGACCGTTACGGCAGCAAAGTCGATATCGTTGCCGGTAATATCGCCACTGCGGAAGGTGCCAAAGCTCTGGTCGATGCCGGTGCGGATGGTGTGAAAGTCGGTATCGGGCCCGGTTCGATCTGCTCCACCCGTGTGGTTGCCGGTGTCGGTGTGCCGCAGGTTTCCGCCGTTTATGCGGTGAGCCGTGCCATTCCGAAAGATATTCCGGTGATTGCAGACGGCGGGATCAAACAGACCGGTGATGTTGCCAAAGCGATTGCAGTCGGTGCTTCCAGCGTGATGATGGGTTCTGCTCTTGCCGGAACCAGCGAAAGCAACGGCGATGTGATTTTGCATCAGGGCAGAAGTTATGTCACCTACCGCGGCATGGGTTCACTGGAAGCTATGAAGTGCAACAAAGGCAGCCGTGAACGTTACGGTCAGGATGATGTGGATGATGACAACCAGCTCGTGCCGCAGGGCATCGAAGCGATGGTGCCTTTCCGTGGCGCAGTGCGCAATGTGATCCACCAGTTTGTCGGCGGTCTGCGCTACAGTCTGGGGTATTGCGGAACCCGTACTATTGCGGAATTGCAGGAAAATGCCAAGGTCGTCCGGGTCAGTGCCGCCGGTTTGCGTGAAGCTCATCCCCACGATGTGGTCATCACCAAGGATGCCCCGAACTATACATCAAATTCCATTTGATATATGAAAAAAATCCTCTCAATCCTGTTGGTCTGTTTCGCCGTTGTTTCCGCAACGGCGGCAGAATTGCGTATTGCAGTGGTCAATCTTGACCGGGTGTTCCGTGAATATTACAAGAGCAGGATAGCAGAGGATTATCTGACTCAGCAGGCGGAAGCTGCCCGGCTTTATCTGGGACAATTATCCAATAAACTCGAAGCGCAGAAATCCGAGTATCACCGTCTGCGTACCAATGCTCTCAATCAGGCGGTAAGCAATGAGGAGCGGAAGAAATCTGCCGCAGCAGCTGAAAATCTGGCACCGCAGATAAAAGCCACTGAAAATGAGATCACTGCTTATCAGCGGGAGATGTCCCGGGAACTTCAGCGTCAGGAACAATCTAAACGGGAAGAGATCCTTGCGGATATACAGCGTGAGATCCGCCGCCGTGCCGCCGCTGAAAATTATGCTTTTGTACTGGATTGTTCCGGAAAGAGTGCCAATGGTTTGCCGACGGTGCTGATTTATCCGGGCAAGAATGATATTTCAAATGCGGTCATCCGGGAATTGAACCGTTCCGCCGCCAAACCTGCAACGGAGAAAAAGTAATTATGAAACAGATTTCCATGACTGCTGAAAAAATCGCCGGAATCGTCAACGGCAGTGTTTGCGGTGATCCGCAGCGTGTCATCACCGGTATTTCCGGTATCAAAGATGCCACGATCGATCAATTGAGTTTTGTCAGTAACAAAAAGTATGAAGATCTGCTTGCTTCCAGTGCTGCCGGTATCGTGCTGGTTTGCAAAGATCTTGCCGGAGTTTCCACGGAAAACCGTTCTCTGGTGGTCTGTGACAATGTTGATTTTGCGTTTGCCAAACTGACTGCGCTTTTTGCGGAAGAACCGCCCGCTTTTGTGCCGGGTATCCATCCGTCGGCAGTGGTTGCTCCTGATGCAAAGATCGGTGAAAATGTTTCCATCGGTGCCAATGCGGTCATCGAATCCGGGGCAACGATCGGCGATAATACTGCCATCGGCGCACTGTGCTATATCGGACACGATGTAACAATCGGTGCCGATACCATTCTTTATCCCAACGTAACCGTGATGTACCGCTGCTGTGTCGGTGCAAAATGTATTATCCATCCCGGGGTAGTCATCGGTGCTGACGGATTCGGTTTTGTTCCCGGTCCGCAGGGACTGGTCAAAGTTCCCCAGACCGGTATCGTTGTGATCGGCAATGATGTGGAAATCGGTGCGAATACCACCATCGACCGCGCCCGTTTCGGGAAAACGGTCATCAAAGATAATGTCAAGATCGATGATCAGGTGATGGTTGCCCACAACGTTGTGGTCGGAGAAAGTTCTATTCTGGTTGCCCAGTGCGGTATTGCCGGCAGTGCAGAACTCGGCAGAGGCGTTATCATCGCCGGTCAGGCGGGAATCAACGGACATATTTCCATCGGAGACGGCTGTCAGGTCGCCGGAACAAGTTCGGTGGTCAAATCTCTGCCCCCGGGGCAGATCGTGCTGGGAACTCCGGCAGAATCGCAGCGTGATTTCCTCGGACGTCTGGCTCTGCCCAAAAAAGTGCAGAAACTGGATGCAAAAATCAAGGAACTGGAAGCAAAGCTCAAAGAGCTTTCCAAATAATGTTCAGCAAATTATATATTTTGACGGCGGCACTTATTGCCGCCGTTTCGCTCTGCGGGGCGGATATTCTGCTGGATAAGGCACGTTCAGGAGATCCGGCAAGTCAGGTTCAGCTGGCAGGGGAATATTTCTATGGTAAAAACCGCCGGCAGAGTCTGCCGTTGGCAAATTACTGGTTCCGCAAAGCGGCGCAAGCCGGTTTCCCGCAGGGGCTGTACAATTTCGCGCTGTGCCTTTTTTACGGCTGGGGTGGTGAAAAAAATCACCCGGCGGCATTTGTATACTTTGAAAAAGCCATGAAAAGCGGTGTTGACAAAGCGGCAGTGCGTTATGCGGAAATGCTCTTTAACGGGGTGGAATCAGGCAGATTTGATAATAAATTGTTTCCGGCAGTACCGGCAGACCGGGAAAAGGCACTGGATATTCTCCGCCATGCAGTTGACCGCAATGAAGAAGCGATGCTGCTGCTGGCAAAATATCTTTTTATGGATGTGATCAATCACGGGCGCGAATTGCGAGGTTTACTGCAGAAATACACGTCGCTTGCCGCAGATCCGGATCCGGAAGCTCTGCTGATCTATGCCGCCTGTCTGCGTTCCGGTATCGGCGGTTTCATCCCTGATCCGGCTGGAGGTGCAGAAATTTTACAGCAGGCGGCGGATAAAAAACATCCCGAAGCGATCGCCCAATTGGCAGAAATGTATTTTTCCGGATTTGGTGTCAAACGTGACCGCAAACGCGCTGTTGAACTTTATCTGCAGGCTGTTGCATTGGATTCTCCCCGGGCGATGTCTGATGTCGCCCGTTTGAAACTGGCAGGTCACATTTTTCCGCACGATCCGGCAGGAGCATTTGAGCTGCTGAACCGGGCGGCAAAGAAAAATTATCCGCCGGCATTGCGGCAATTGGGGGATTGTTACTCTTACGGTGCAGGAACAGAACGGAACGGGAAAAAGGCTGTATCCTGTTATTTGCAGGCGGCTGAAGCCGGAGATGCCGAGGCGGCTTACCGTTTGGGGATATGTTTCAGAGATGGTGAAAATACTCCGGCGGATCCGGTTGCCGCATTCAATTTTTTTCAGATGGCGGCGAGGGCTGGACACGCCGGAGGGATGAGAGAAACCGGAAAAGCTCTGCTGGATGGCAGAGGAGTGAAAGCCGACCCGGTCAACGGCATGAAACTGCTGCAAAAAGCAGCTCAATCCGGCGACCGGGAAGCGATCAACATTCTGCGTTGACGTGATCCTGCTCATTTCCGGTGCGGATGTATTGCGTGTATCACAGATTCCAGCTCCTTTATTTTATCCCGGCAGGGGCATTCCCCCTGCCGTTTATTGCATTCATCAAAACCGACTTTGCCTGACAATGCGACCTCTATCTTGGTGAGCTTATTGCTCAATTTCCAGAAACCGCCTATCAGGACAACAACCAAACCGAGCCATTCATAGGTGGTCACTTTACTTCTCCTCTGTTTCCGCCGGTTCAGTCCATGCCCATGAACCGGCGGTACGCAGTGCATTGTAGTAACGGGAAGCTTTTTTCCGCATGATATAACGCATGGGGTTGTACCAACCGTAACGGTCATCGATCGAAATCATGGAATTGGCGAGCCATTCGGCGTCGGCGGCAAGGCGTTCTGCATCGCTGCCGCCGTGATGATAACGCAGATCGTGGATACAACTCGGAATGAAAAGAGCCGGATTGAGGGTGGAAACCACACCGCAGACAAACCCCATCCATTCGGCACCCACGCCATTACATTCATCGATCACCAGTTTTGTGTCATTCAGCAATTTTCTGCCGGAAAGTTGCAACCTTTCCGCTTCAGAACGAATTTTTTCAACTTCTTCCAAGCTTATTTTTGTCATATTTGAACTCTCTTATATTTGATTTTTTGGTAATGTCCCGAATTTTGTGAAGCTGAAATATAAATTTGCAAAAAACATAATTTTCAATGTATGAAACATATCACCCCAAACAGCGATTTGTCAACTGTCAAATCACGGTTTGTTTTCTATCGGTGGATGCAGCGTGCGACAATGTCGGGTTTTGCGACGAGTATGCAGAGGGAGTATACGACTGTATTCGACCTCTGCGGCGCAGGAGCAAGGCGC
>JAZSIZ010000042.1:0-19354 GCA_045534015.1 Victivallaceae bacterium
CGCAGGTGCCAGCCGTGGTGCAAGTCTAATCCCTCTGTCGCCAGAAAAGGCGGCAGAGGGTGACGAATTGCACCACATGAGCCGAACCACCACCACACAGTGCATACCACAGGACAGTACCCCGCCCCCCGCCGAGCGGGGCGCAGGGGTGCAGGGGGCGGCGTTAGCCCCCTGCAAAGAAAAAGAGCTGAACGCTTTTGCATTCAGCTCTTTTTTGTGATGAAGTTACTGATTTTCAGTCATCTGTTTATGCAGTCGTTTCAACGCCTGATTCTGGATCTGGCGCACCCGCTCACTGGTACAATGGAGCAATCCTCCGACATCTTCCAATGTCATCACTGCTGCACCATCCATACCGAAGCGCAGTTTCAACACCTGCTTTTCTTTATCCGGCAAGCCGTCAAGAAGTGCAAGCAGCTGTTCAATATCCTCCACCTTGATCAATTCCTGATCCGGAGTACCACTGGAGTCATCCGCAAAAAAATCCTGCAACTCCACACCGTCTGAATCATCACTGCCGACGAATTCATTCAGCGACTGCATATCCACCTGACGGGTATCCCGCAGACGCTCCACTGTTGCCATGGCAACATTTGCATCCGCGGCGACTTCCTCATTGGTGGGGACACGGTTCAGTTCCAGAGTCAATTTGCGGACAGATCGTTTTATCCGCCGTGAATTAAGCTGGGTTCCGACCGGTACCCGGATCGTCTGGGTCTGCTCTGCCAATGCCTGACGGATCGCCTGTTTGATCCACCAGGCACTGTAAGTGCTGAATTTTGCGCCCAGTTCCGGATTGAAGCGGTGTGCCGCAATGACCAATCCACGGTTTCCCTCGGAAACCAGATCGTCCCACGGCAGTCCTCTTCCGAGAAAATCATTGGCGATCTTCAGGACCAGCCTCATGTTATCCCGGATAAGGACATCCACTTCAAGGTTGCGACGATTCTCCTCATTGTCCATCGTCACTCTCCTCTTGCTATATGTTTCCCGGAAAGCACAGACCAGTCCCCCAGCCGGACTGCAAACTTTTTCTTCCGGTTACACGCGGTCGAGCGTCTTTTTGTAATTGCTCAACAGCGCATCCAACTCAAGTTCGCAACCGGCTCCTCTTCCGGTTACCTTGAGATACTTATCCGCAGTTACTGTACCGATCGCGGCACACGGAACACCGGCAAAAATCGCTTCAAATGCGGCACGGTTCTTTTCCGGAACTGTCGCAATGAAACGGCTGTTGGATTCAGAGAACCACGCTTCAAGAGCAGAACAGTTTTCGCAGGGGATCTTATCCAGATCGATTTCCATACCCAAACGTCCTGCCATGGCACTCTTGACCAGCGCAATACCGATACCACCCAATGCCGGAGTGATCAGAGAGTTGACCAATTCAGCTCTGGTGGCGGCACTGACTTTATTGCAGATGTCAATGGAGTAATCAGCATCGACTTTCGGCACATTGTTACCGGTGAAGCCGAGCATGTTGAAGTATTCAGATCCGCCGAGTTCCGGTTTGGTCATACCGATGACATACACGGTGTCGCCGGGTTGTTTTGCATCAAAGGAAACGGCACGGGAAACATCATCCAGACGGGAGATCACGCTGAAAAGCAGTGACGGCGGAATGGAAATTTTTCTGCCGCCCCGGGTGGAGTCGTTTTTCATGGAGTCCTTACCGGAAATACAGGGAACCAGATATTTTCTGGTATAGTCGTAAATAGCCTGATTGGCACGCACCAGCTGGGCAAGTTTATATTCGCCGTCGGGAGTCTTTTCACTCTTGACCGGGTCGGGCCAGCAGAAGTTATCCAGACCGGCGATCATTTTCAGATCACCGCCGACTGCGATGACCCGGCGTACCGCCAGATCGATACAGCTTGCCGCCATGTGATAGGTGTCAATATCGCTGTAACGCGGCAGAATAGCAGAAGCAAGGATAACACCGTCTTTGCTCAACGGTTCAACCATGGTAACTGTGGCATCTGCAGCAACATCACGACCTTTGCCGCCGAAAGGTTTCAAAACACTCAAGCCTTTGACTTCGTGGTCATACTGACGCGCCTTGTACTCATCGGAACAGATATTCAAAGCTCCGACAAGCTCCAGCGTATCTGCGGCAAGGTCACGTTTTTCCAGTGCCGGTTCAGGGAATTCAGGAGATTTCCAGGTGGCTTTGAGATGCATTTTGGGCAGACCGTCATGCATGAATTCGATATCGATGTAAGCAACTGTCTTGCCGTTGTACAGCATGTGGAATTTGCCGTTGTCGGTAAATTCACCGAGAACAGAAACTTCAACATCACGCTCTTCGGCAAGTTTTTTGAATTCGTCGATCTTTTCCGGAGGAACCGCAAAACTCATGCGTTCCTGCGCTTCGGAAACCAGAATTTCCCACGGCTGCATACCGGCATATTTCAAGGGAGCTTTGGCAAGATCCATGCGGCATCCGTTACATTCATCAGCCATTTCACCGACACTGGAAGAAAGTCCGCCGGCACCGTTGTCGGTGATAAAACGGTAAAGTCCGCGGTCACGGGCTTCCATAATGAAGTCGGAAAGTTTTTTCTGGGTGATCGGGTCGCCGATCTGCACCGCCTGTACCGGTGAATCTTTATGAAGCTCTTCACTGGAGAAGGTCGCGCCGTGAATACCGTCTTTACCGATCCTGCCGCCGCCCATAACGATCAGATCGCCCGGCTCAATGCGTTTGGAACTGCCCGGTACACCGTTGACAGTTTTCGGCAGTTTACCGACCGTACCGCAGTAAACCAGCGGTTTGCCGATATAACGGTCATCGAAATATTCCCAGCCGTTGCCGTAGGGAATACCACTCTGGTTGCCGCCGTCGATAACACCTTTATGCACACCGTCACGCAGACGGCGGGGATGAAGCAGACCTTCAGGGACATTGCTGTCATCAGTAAAAGGAGATCCCAGACAGTAACCCCAGACGTTGATCAAAAGCTCCGCCCCCTGACCGGTTCCCATGGGGTCACGGTTCACACCGACGATACCGGTCATGGCACCGCCGTACGGATCCAGAGCAGAGGGGCTGTTGTGAGTTTCAACTTTGTAGGCGATGTCGCACTTGTCGTTGAAATCGATCACACCGGCATTATCCTTGAATACAGAAACCAGCCAGTCAACTTTTCCGGCGATCTCTTTGGTGCTGTCTTTGATAAAAGTTTTGTAACAGGAATCGATGGTCTGTTTCTCACCGGTTTCGCTGTTTTCATAATCGATCATGGCACTGAAGATCTTGTGCTTGCAGTGTTCGCTCCAGGTCTGGGCGAGTACTTCCATTTCCACGTCGGTGGGATTGGCATCCAGACCGAATTCTTCACGTCCCCTGGCAGTGCGGAAATAATTCTGGATGGATTTCATCTCTTCCAGACTCAAAGCAAGAATGCCTTTTTTGCTGATTTCGACCAATTCATCATCGGAAACTTCCAAATTATACTTGCGCACTTCGACTTTATCAGAAGCATTCATAAAAGGCAGATTGTCCGGAACATTTTCGCTCTCTTTGCCATCCAAGACCAGTGAACTCTGGATAAGTTCATTGGCAAGCAGCTTGGTTCCGATAACTTCTGCATCAGCTTTGGTGATCTTGCCGGAAATCAGATATTCAGTAGAGGAGAAAACATATTCGTCATCACGCAGTTTTCTGCCGAGAATATCAGCCGCCGCAGTACGGAATGTACGGCTCACATTGTCGGTAACACCCGGTTTGAAACCGATACGCACCAGAAAATCACAAGCAACGGCAGGAACAAAATTATCGGATTTTTCCGCACCGCAACGCCACATCTGCAATACCGGATTGTAGAGCAGAGCCGCGATTTTTGCAGCTTCTGCATCAGTGCAATCCGCAACCAGCGTAAACACGTCACGGGTATAGACATCATCAAGTTTGATTCCGCAGACAGCATCCGCCTGCCGTACCAGAGCTTCGCCGCGGGGGTCACGCCACACCGGAAGCGGAGCAAGTTCAATCCTGAAATTTTTCATCAGAAAAAGACCTCATGTTTGGGGTTGATATTTTTACTGAAAACAATTCAAATGCTTCATCACACCGTATTTTAACGGACATATATGATTTCTGGTAACAATCCAGATACTCTTTGCTGAAATTTTTCACCGCATATTGACGGTAACGGGCGATCCGGGCATGCACCCGGTCAAAATATTCGCAGAGCTGTTCCAGCAAATTGTGTTCTATCGTTGACAGACGGGTGTTGATCCTGCCGGTACATTCGGCATCAAATTCGTTGCCGGGATCATCGGCATAAAGAGCCGCCGCTTTCTGCATACGCACCTCAAGAGCGCGGAAATCATCCAGAGAAGCGGCCAATTTGGCAAGGATACCGATATGAAGTGCCAGACGCTGTTCCCTGGCTACGGTATCCTGATTGTTGAACATACCGCTCAATCTGGCGGTATTGGAATCGGCAGCGGCAAAAAGAGCATTCAAATAAGAAAAAAGCGTTCCGCGATGAACATCCGGATCGGTTTTAGCGACCCGGATCAACGCTTCAGCGGCATCCAGCACCGCATCCCGTCTGCCCATCAAAGGCGGCAGGTTGCGGCGGATCAATGCTCCGGCACGGCGACGGCGCACGACACGGCTGTCTTCCCCGTTCAATATATCACGGGAGAAATTTTTTTCCTGATTAACACTGTTTTCCAAAGGTTCCGGTTCCTGCAGTTATAAAATGACAATACCCGCCCGGCATTTTCCGGGCGGGAAAAATCGCAAGATCAGCCCTCGAAAGAGAAACTGAAAGCCTTGCTGGCGTTGACCGCATCCCGGATCTTTTCAACCAGCATGTCCGGCACTTCCACATTGGTGGTGATCACGCTCAAAGAACGACCGGTTTTGAGGTTCTGCGGCGCACGGATGTCAACGATGTTGATATTCTTTTCACCGAGAATACCGGCGATTCTGCCGATCACACCGGGTTCATCGGCATACTCGACAAAGAGGTGATTGCCGGCGGGATCGAAATAAAGTTTATCAAAGTCATCCAGACGGGAGATCATCGGAGTATTTTCGGTGATCGTACCGCGGGCACCGGCTTTGAAGATCGTATCGCCGCTGCCGACAAAGAGATCGATGGTCATCGCTTCACCGTAATGTTTGCCGTTGTCGACCATGCGGTTGACCACTTCAACACCGGCATCGGCAAGGAACTGCTCGGCTTCTTTGGGACCCTGTTCCACAGCGAAATCCTTGGCAACCGCCGCCACGATGGGGGGAAGCAGCCATTTGGCATACTCGGCAAGTTTGCCGTAGAAGCTGGTTTCGATGCGGGTGGGGTTGTTATCGCCCAGATAAGCCCGGGTCAGAGAGGTAAGAACATAGGCAAGTTTCTGATAACCGGCATCCAGACCGTCGGGCAGAGCTTTGTTGACCACGCAGTTGGTGATTCCCTGCTCAAAGTAGGCGATAGTCTGTTCAGCGGCACGTTTGGCAGCATTGAAGTTGGCTTCAAAGGTGTTGGCACCGAGGTGGGGCATCATGATGTCAGCGACATCGGCAACGCTCTTTTCACCGGCGGCATCTTTGGGATAGACGTCGTTGCAATAGATGATCTTCTTTTCAGCTTTCACAGCACGCAGATCTTCTTCATTGATGATTCCGGCGCGGGCGCAATTGACCAGCATGGCACCGGGTTTCATCATTTCAAAAAGACGGCGGTTGATCATGCCGCGGGTTTCCTCGTTTTCAGGAATGTGGAGCGTGATGCAGTCAGCTTCGGCAAAAATACGGTCAACAGAACAGAGTTCCACACCGATCTCATCAGCTTTGGCAGCGGAGATCATCGGATCATAGCCGAGGAATTTGATTTCAAATCCGCTCAAACGTTTGACCACCAGCTGACCGATATGACCGAGACCGAGGATACCGACAGTTTTGCCGGTAAGTTCGTGTCCCATGAATTTGCTTTTTTCCCACAAACCGGCACGGGTGGAAGCATCCGCAGGCAGCAGATGGCGGTAGGCGGCGAGCATCAGAGAGACGACCTCTTCAGCCACAGCGTTGCTGTTTGCGCCGGGGGTATTCATCACATCCACGCCTCTTTTACGGGCGTATTTGATATCGATGGTGTTATAACCGGCTCCGGCACGGACAACCAGTTTCAGTTTGGGCAGAGCATCGATGATTTCTTTGGTAACTTTTTCACTGCGGACGATCAAAACTTCCGCATCAGAGTGTTTGGCGACCTGCTCTTCAATGGGAGCGGAAGCATCCAGAATCACTTCGTAGCCCTTTTGAGTAAGCATGTCTGCGGCGAATTTATCCAGTTTGGTCGGAATAAGTACCTTGTGCATTCTCGTTGTCCTCCAGTTTTAGCCAAGTAATGCTGTTCGCATAATATACTATGCATTGCTGTTTTTTGCAAGTACTTTCACTTGATTTCTGTGCAATGAATGTCTATATTATAGACAAATAAGCTGAAATGAGGGAAATTTTTTATGATAAAACGTAATGATTTGGTAAATTTTTTCAATGAAACACTGGATTTGAAGAGTTTTTCCGGTGATGTTTCCAACAACGGTTTGCAAATCGAAGGCAAAGATGAAGTAAAAAAAGTCCTCTTTGCCGTTGATGGATGTCTGGAAGTTTTTGAATACGCTGCAGAACATGAGTGCGATTTTATTTTCGTCCACCACGGCATCAGCTGGGGCGGCGGGATCAAACGGTGGACAGGCATGGATGCCAAACGCTTTTCTGTGCTTTTTAATAACGGCATCTCGCTTTACGCCGCCCATCTGCCGCTGGATGCACACAGCGTTTACGGCAACAACGCCTGTCTTGCCGATATGCTCGGTATCACAGACCGGGAGCCATTCTTTGAATATGACGGGGTGAAAATCGGTTTTTCCGGAAAGCTTCCGGGGGCGGCAAAGCTGCGGGAGATTGCAGCCGGACTCGGCGATGCTCTGGAAATCGAACCGCTTCTGCGGGGAGACGGTGATAAACTCATCCGGAAAATCGCTATCGTTTCCGGCGGCGGAGGAGTCGATTCCATCTTTGCAGCAAAAGCGGCAGATTGCGATCTTCTGATAACCGGCGAAATGGAGCATATCATGCATCACCCGGCACAGGAACTGGATGTTGCGATCATCGCCCTCGGACACTACGCCAGTGAAACTACCGGTCCGCTGGCGATGCAGAAATTGATCGCAGAAAAATTTGATGTGGAAACCATCTTCGCAGAAGTTCCCACCGGTTTGTGAGGTTTACTTATGGCATCCAACACCTATTCATGCAAAATAACTGCGCTGGAAGCTGCCGCTTTGAAAGAGCTGCTGGAAGCTCGCGGATGGGAATTTTCCACCGCACCTTATGCTATTTACAAAGCGGTCGGCAGCAATGTCAATGTGGTTGCTTACGAAAGCGGCAAACTGGTTGTTCAGGGCAAAGGCACAGAAGAATTTGTCCTTTACACTCTGGAACCGGAAATACTCCACTCTTTCAACTATTCACAATCACTGCTTGACGCCCTGCCCGATCCGGCTGAATCGACCATCCATGGCGGCATCGATGAAAGCGGCAAAGGTGATTTTTTCGGTCCGCTGGTCATCGCCGGAGTGGTGGTGACTCCGGAAACCGCGCCGAAACTGCGCGAACTTGGCGTATGTGACTCCAAAAAAATCACTTCATCAGCAAAAATAATCAAACTGGCAGCAGAGATCCGCCGCATTTGTGACGGAAGTTTTTCCATGGTCACTTTGATGCCGGAAACCTACAACCGCCTTTACAACTCCATCGGCAACCTCAACCGGCTTCTGGCATGGGGTCATGCAAGGGTGATCGAAAATCTATTGGAATTGCGCCCGGAATGTCCCCGGATGCTTTCCGATAAATTCGGCGATGAACGGCTTATCCGCAATGCTCTTATGGAACGCGGGCGGCAGATAAAAATGGAGCAGATGGTTCGTGCCGAAAGTGACGTTGCTGTTGCCGCCGCCAGTATTCTCGCCCGTGACGGATTTCTCTATGGCATGCAAAAACTTGCCGGAATCGCCGGAAAAGAACTGCCAAAAGGAGCAAGTTCTCTGGTCAAAGATACCGCCGCCGGGATCTTTGCAGATCAGGGCGGAGAAATTTTCCGGAAAATAGCCAAACTCCACTTTAAAACGTGGTCAGAGATCAGCGGTCAGTAAAAATGGCTATGGAACTGCTCTCACCCGCCGGAAATCTGGAAACCGCCATCGCCGCTTTTGATGGCGGTGCTGATGCGGTTTACTGTGGACTGGGCCGCTTCAACGCCCGGGAACGTGCCGAAAACTTCACCCCGGAAACGCTGGGAAAACTGCTGGATTTTGCCCATTTGAACGGCAAAAAAGTTTATCTTACACTTAACACGCTCATCTGGGAAAGCGAAGCAGGCGCACTTTTTGAACAGCTTCTTGAACTGGATAAATTGCGTCCGGATGCCCTGATCGTACAGGACCCGGGAGTCACTGCCATAGTCAGAAAATATTTTCCGCAGATTCCGCTTCACGCCTCCACCCAGATGGGCATACACAACTCTGCCGGAGCTGAACTTGTCCGGTCACTCGGCTTCAAACGGGTGATCCTCGAGCGGCAGATCACTCTGGAAGAATTGCGCCTGATCTCCCGGAACACGACATTGGAACTGGAAGTTTTTCTCCACGGATCGCTGTGCTGTTCACTTTCCGGCAGATGTCTGCTTTCCCATGCAATGTACGGAGAAAGCGGCAACCGCGGCAGATGCAAACAGCCATGCCGCAGAGCATTCAATTCTCCCGGGAAAAACACCGGTATGCGTATTCTTTCTCCTGCAGATCTGGCAGGAAATACGCTTCTGGAGGAGTTGGATAAACTGGGAGTAACTTCATTGAAAATAGAAGGACGGTTGCGTACGCCGGATTACATCTGGAAAACTGCCCGGGCATACCGGATACTGCTGGATGCCCCCGGCGATCCGGCAGCTTCGCTCGAAGCGGAAAAAATTTTCCGTTCCGTACCGGGGAGAAAGAAAAGTACCGGTTTTTATTTCAACAGAGATTGGAAAAAGTTGATCGATCCGGAAACCAGCGGCACATTCGGCGAACTCTGCGCCGGGACACTCAAAGTTATCCGCACCGGAATGTTGGTAAAGGTCAACACCACGCTCCATCTGGGAGACCGTCTGCGGGTGATGCCGCTTTCCAGTGGAGAGGGGGAAAGTTTCACTCTTGCCGCTATGGAAAATTTCCGCAGAGCAAAAATCATCCGTGCCAAAAGCGGAGAAACAGTCTTTATTCCCGGAAAATTCAGAGCGGAAAAAGGTTATGAAATCCGCCGTATCGGAGAAAACGGTTTTGATTTCTCCCGCCGGGCGGCGGCTCTGCCGTCATTCCGCAGAGAAATAAATATCAATGTAAAGTGCAGCAGTTCATCCTGGAGTGCAGAAATCGACGGCATTACGGGCAAATGGGAGATGCCGACCGCTTTTGCCCCGGCAGAAAAACAGCCGCTGTCACCGGAAAAAGTAAAAGAGGTCTTTGCCGGAGGTATGCCGGAAGGATTCCGCGCCGGAAATATCACAGTTTTTCTTGACGGAAATTTCTTCGTCCCTGCCGCTACGCTCAAATCACTGCGCCGCAGCTGCTGGGAATTTTTTGCCCCGCTGCTGGGAAAAGCAGATCTCTTTCCGGAACATCCGGCAAAAATGGAGGATTTTTACAATGAGATCCACCGGCAGACAACCACGCTCCAACCACCGGAACCGGGCAGAAAAAGCTTTATCATCCCGCCATTTACCGGAGAAAAAGATCTGCCGCTGCTGAAAGAAAAAATTGCTGAAACTTACGCCGACGGCACCAGAGATTTCACCGTCACGCACTGGCACGGTTTTGCCCTGCTTGAAAATCTTGAAAATATCCGCATCCATGTAACTTATCCGTTTCATATATCCAACAGTTTTGCAGTAAAACTGGCAGCGGAACTGGGAGCATCAACGGTATCGGTCACGCCGGAGTGCAGCGAAGAAGAGTTCGCGCTCTTACAGAAACACTCCATTCTTCCTCTGGAAAAAGCGGCAAAGGATGTTCCGCTTCTGGCAAGCAGATTGCCGCTGGCTCCCGGGATATGGGAACACAGCGGCAAAAAATTCAGAATCACGCAGAAAGACGGGCTCTCACTGCAGCATGCCCATGATACGGCGGAAGTTTCCGGCTAAAACAAGTTTGAATTCATCTTCTGTAAGATGTTCAAAAAGCGTACCGTAAACATTCATACCGACATTGCATGTGGGCATATCTGATCCGAAAATGATCTTTTCCGCACCGCAAATATCAACGAAGTGACGCAGGAAGTTCCAGCGGAAAAGTCCGGTTCCGGAAATATCCATATACATATTATCATGGTCGGCAATGAATTTCATGCGTTCATGGGAACTCCAGCCGGCTTCCCCGTGAGGTTCGCCGGGATGGGCAAAAATAATGGATAACTCCGGAACTTCCGCCGCCAGCACTTCAGCTTCCGCACGGGTCACCCAGTGCAAATTGGCAACCATGCCAAGTTTTGCCATCTCTTTAAAAAGAGTAAGCATTCCCGGGGAATCAAATGTCCCGGTACCCAGACAGTAAGGGGTCAATTCACCGACCAGATTGACTCCTTCAGCTTTCATCGCCTGCAATTCGGCACAGGATTCTTCCACAAATTTACCGTGGACGTGAATACCGGGAATGTAACGGGGAAATTGATCGCGCAGCCGCAGAGCGGTACGGTTGAGATGCTGAATCCATTTAAAATCATCCGGATCACCTTTTTCAATTACGCTCCCGGCATACATATCGACCCCGGCACGGCACATTTCCGCATCAAAATCTGCCATACATTCGCCGACAGAATAAGCCCCGATACGCTGACTTGCCTTTTCAAACGGATGGATATGAGCATCTATGATCTCAAAATCTTCAGGCTTGAACATTTTCAATTTCCTTTCATAAAAAACGGGAGGATATTGAAAACCCTCCCGCAATATTTTTCAGTTGTATCAGTAACCGATCTTCTCTTCCAGACAGGCACGCAGCTGGGAGATATTGACCCTTTCCTGCTGCATGGTGTCACGGTCACGGATGGTGACTGCATTGTCGTTTTCCGTATCAAAGTCAAAGGTGATGCAGTACGGAGTACCGATCTCATCCTGACGGCGGTAACGTTTACCGATGCTTCCTGTTTCATCATATTCACAGCGGAAGTAACGGTCAAGGTCTTTGTAGAGCTTGTAAGCATTCTCTTTGAGTTTTTTGCTCTGGGGCAGAACTGCAACCTGAATCGGAGCAACCAGCGCAGGCAGATGAAGCACCACACGCACATCCTCTTCCATACCGGCTTTCTGGGTGGCAGCACTCTCTTCATCGTAAGCCATACTCAACAAGGCAAGGAAAGTACGGTCAAGACCGACACTGGTTTCCACACAGGTGGGCATGAGCTTGCGCTGATTGTCATGGTCGACATAGCTCAAATCCTGACCGGAGAATTTGCTGTGCTGGCTCAAATCCCAGACACCGCGGTGGTGGATACCTTCCAATTCGCCCCAGCCGAAGGGGAACTTGACTTCTATATCGACAGCTGCTTTGGCATAGTGGGCAAGTTTTTCATGCTCGTAAATGCGCATTTTATCTTCAGGGAAGCCGAGTTTTTCACGGTAGTATTTGATGCGCTGTTCTTTCCAGTACTCAAACCACTCCATGCTGCCTTCGTCATCGCAGAAAAATTCCATTTCCATCTGGGTGAATTCACGACTGCGGAAGGTGAAGTTGCGGGGGTTGATCTCGTTACGGAAAGCCTTACCGATCTGGGCGATACCAAAGGGCAGTTTCTGACGGGCGGCAATACGCACGCTGTGAAAATCAACAAAGATCGGCTGACAGGTTTCAGCACGCAGATAAGCGACATGCTCATCGTCGAAAACCGGACCGACAAAAGTTTTCATCATCAGATTGAATTCTTTGGGTTCGGTAAGATTTTTGGATTTGCAGTTCGGGCAGGTCGTGGGATCTTCCATCTGATCGACCCGGTGACGCGCCTTGCAGTCTTTACAGTCGGTCATCAGATCGCTGAATTGATCAAGGTGACCGGAAGCTTTCCAGACGGTCGGGTTGCAGATGATGGTGGAATCCAATCCTTCAACATTGTCCCGGGTTTCGACCATTTCACGCCACCAGAGGTTTTCGATGGCACGTTTCATTCTGGAACCATACGGACCATAATCCCAGAATCCGTTGAATCCGCCATAAATTTCCGAACTGGGAAAAATGAATCCCCGGCGTTTGCACAGACTGACGATCTTATCCATCAGCTGCAAATCTTTACAATCTTCCGACATAATTTCCTCCGAATTTGATTTGTCAGTAAAATCTCATTTCTTTATAATATATACCATGATTGCGGATTTTACAATCTTTCCGGTTGTAAAATATCCTTTATCGTGCTATATTTCATAACAAGTAGTGTAAACTGAAAGGATTTTTCCATGAAATTTGAAAAAAATCATCTCCGCGGTAAAGTCGGTTCCATGCGGCAGGCAGCTTATATCCGCCGTTCCATTCTCGATGACGGCAAAGGCAGAGGCATGCGTATAATCGATGTCAATAACGGCAGCGGTCTGAATTTTACGATCTATCCCGACCGGGGCATGGATATCGGCGAAGCAAACTTCTGCGGTATGCCGCTGGTATGGCTGCCCGCCGAACCGGAAGTACCGGCAAGTTATGATGATACCGGAATAAACTGGCTGCGCTCATGGGGCGGCGGATTGCTGACCGGATGCGGTCTGCTCAATGTCGGCGGTCCCTGCGAAGCAAATGGGGATTCACACGGTCTGCACGGCAGACTTTCGCACACGGTCGCAACAGAAGTCAACAGCGAATGCAAATGGCTGGATGACAACACTTATGAATTGACTGTTTCCGGAAAAATCAACGTTTCCAGAGTTTTCGGCGAAAATCTCTGTGTCACCCGCAAAATTTCCGTCACCGCCGGACGCAATACCATAAATATCGAAGATACTGTTGAAAACAATGGTTTTGCCGAACAGCCTTTTATGATGCTTTATCACATGAATTTCGGCTGGCCGCTGGTCAATGAAAACAGCTTTATCACCCCCGAAGGGCATCCGGTGACGCCCCAGGGGGAAGTCGCCGCCGCCGGATTGAAAGAATGGGATAAAATGCAGCTGCCGACCGCCGGTTTTGCCGAACAGGTCTTCTATCACGATATTCCGGCAGACGATAACGGCATGGCACATATCCATTTGACCAATCCGGATGAAAAAGTCCGTCTGACCGTTTCATGCAGCAAAACGGAACTGCCGTATTTCGCAGAATGGAAACAAATGGGCATGGGTGAATATGTCCTCGGTCTGGAACCGGCAAACTGTGTACCGGAAAATCAGAACAGCAACCGGGCAAAAGGTATTCTCAAAACCATTGCCCCCGGGGAAAAAATCACCCAGAAAGTGGCAGTCACACTGGAAAAACTGGATTGAATCATGAGTGAACAGCATCAATTTTTCATTGCCGCACTGGGTTGTCCGAAAAATCTGGTGGAATCCGAATTGATCTCCGGAGCATTTCTCGCCGCCGGTGACAGTATTTGTTCTGATCCGGAAGATGCCGATGTCTATCTGATCAACACCTGCGCCTTTCTTCCTGAAGCAAGATGGGAAGCCGCCGCCGAATTGACCGATGCAGTGGAATGGAAAAAAGCTCTCCCGGGCAGAAAGATCGCCGTGGCAGGGTGTTTGATGAACCATCCGCAGTTTCCTGAATTCAAGGAACATTTCAAAGAGGTCGATCTGTGGTGTCAGGTCAACGATACCGCAAGATTGCGGGAGTTGCTCTTTGACAATGCAGTTCCCTCGCCCACCGGAGAAAAATGTACCTATTTATGCAATGAGAATATGCCCCGCATCCAGCTGACACTGCCCCATGTGGCGTATCTGAAAATCTGCGACGGATGCAACAATTTGTGTTCCTACTGCGCAATCCCGCATCTGCGTGGCGAATTGCGTTCAAGGAAGCTGGAATCAGTTCTTGCCGAAGCCGCCACATTAGTCGGTAACGGTGTAAAAGAATTGATCATTATCGCGCAGGACATCACCGCTTACGGTCACGATCTGGATTCAGGAGAAACTCTGGCAAAACTTTTGACTGAACTGGAAAAACTTCCGGGGAATTTTGTCATCCGTCTGCTTTACACCCATCCGGCTCACTATACCGATGAGTTGATCAAAGTTCTGGCAAAAAGTTCCAAAGTCCTGCCCTATCTGGATATGCCGCTTCAGCACATTTCTGATCGCATTTTAAGCGATATGAACCGGCATACCGGCAGCACACAGATCAGAGAACTGATCCAAAAACTCCGTTCCTCCATCAACGATCTGACTTTGCGTACAACTTTCATCACCGGGCTGCCCGGGGAAACGGAAGAGGAATTTGAAGAACTCTGCCGGTTTGTCAAAGATTCAGGCTTTGAACGCATGGGCGTTTTCGCCTTTGCCCCCGAACCGGGAACTCCGGCGGCAGAAATGCCCGACCAGATCCCGCTGGAAGTTGCTGAAGAGCGTGCTGCAAAATTAATGGAAATACAGAAAAATATCATGCTCCGTGCCCAGCGCAAAAAGATCGGTTCCACCATGAAAGTATTAATCGATCAGATCGATGAGGGAACGGCTTATGCCAGAGGTGCGGCGGATGCTCCGGATATCGACAATCTGATCATGCTTCCGGCACAGCGTTCCATGAAACCGGGCTCTTTCATCAATGTAAAAATCATCAAAACCGCCGGCAGTGATCTGGTGGCGGAAAAAACAAGGAGTTGACAGCTGTATGAAAAACGTACTGTTCCTTTGCGTTTTGAGTGTTTTCTGCAATGTTTTTGCTGCCGATCCGGCATTTCAGGGCTCTTTTCTGGCAGCTCTGGAGGAGCGTGATCCGCAGGCAAGAGTTTCCAAAATCATCGAAGCTCTGGAAGTTTCCTCCGCTCCGCTCTGCGATGCCAACGCCATAAAAATATTGGAAGAAGAGCAAAGCAAAGGCAATATTTCCACCTCCTGCAGCCGGCGGCTTTTTGATTTGGCAAAAAAGAAACCCGCTGATTTTGTTCTGGCAAGATTGTGCATGCTCAAGGCGGCGGAAAACTATCCATTCCCGGCAGAATTGCTCGATACTGTGGATAAAAATATTTGCAGTGCCGACCTGACTGAACTGGAAAAACAGCAATATAATGCGGCTGTGACCGTGATCAATTTTTACAACTTCCACCGGATGTTCCGCAAAGAATATACCGCTGTCCTGAAACTCAATGAAAAACTTTTCACCGCTTATCCGGATAATTTTGAGATGATGGAACTGATCATTATTTCCACCATCCACTGCTGTTTTGCCAACAACTTCACTACCCCGCAGATGGATTCCTTCGCCGGACTGCCGGAAACTGACGTCTACCGTAAACTGCTGACCGCAGCAGGGAAAAAGTTGCTTTCCATGCCGGTAAAAAGTGATATTGATGCTGCGATCATGGTCAATTGTGCCGCACTTCTCAAACTGCCGGAAACTCCGGAACTGCTGAAAAAATATGCAAAACTTTATCCGGAATACCAGTGGCGGAGAGTTTCCACTTCCGTAGCAAAAACCTTCAACCTCCCGCAACTGCTGATCTTGGAAAATGATTTTTTCTATGATTTCCAATCCCGGCTCATTTGTAAAGATTTTGCCGGAGCGCAAAAAATGATCGATTCCATTGCCGGAAACATCAAAGAAACGGTGACTCTGGAACTTCAGATCATGCTCTGGACAGCTTCCGGAGAATTCTGCATGGTCAACAATCTGGTAAATTCCGGCAGATTGAAATTGAATGCCCTTGCATTCCCGTCGATGACCCGCAGCAATATCTGTCATGCCGCCCAGATGCAGAACGATAAAGTTCTCGCCCGGCAGCTGCTGCTGATCATAGAAAAAGAGAGTCTGGATCCAAAAAAATTCGCTCCGGATATGTGCAATTCCGCCGGTTACCTTTGTGCTGATTTTTCCCTGGAACTGCCGAAAGCAGAAAAGCTTATCCGCATGGCGGTAAAGACTGATCCTTACAATTCAGCATACCGTGATTCACTGGCGTGGGTGCTTTTCAAGCAGGGCAGATTTGCCGAAGCGGAAAAAGAGATACAGCTTGCCCTTGATTTCAGCTTTGCTTCATCATCCGTTTCCGTGCTGATGCTTCATGCCGCTGAAATCAAAACTGCCCTCAAAAAATATGATGAGGCAAAAATCCTTCTGTCAACAGCGATGCGCCTTTACGATCCGGAGGATATAAATTCTGCTGAATATGACCTGAAAGCAGAAAAACGTTTGATGAGGGTTTTAAAATGACCCCGTTCCTCGCCGCTGCCAATTTGGATGAATTAAAAAATTACTGTAAAGAACACGGATTCCCCGCATTCCGTGCCAGTCAGATCGACTCATGGCTCCACACCCATTGCATCATCGATCCTTGTGAGATGAAAAATCTGCCCGGCAATTTGAAAGAGGCGTTGAAAAAAGATTTTCACGCCCCCGGTTCGATCATTGCAGAATCTTCACGTTCCGCCGATCAGGTGGAAAAACTCCTGCTGAAACTGCACGATGGCGAATTTATTGAAATGGTCATCATTCCCAGCGAAAAGCGGTTGACCTTCTGTTTAAGCACACAGGTCGGCTGTCCGGTCGGATGTCTTTTCTGCGCTTCCGGCAGAAACGGACTTACCCGCAACCTGACTGCGGGGGAGATGCTCGAAGAATTCTGCATCGGCACCCTCCGCGCCGGAAGACCGGATAATCTGGTCTTCATGGGTATCGGCGAAGGTCTGCTCAATTTTGACAATCTGGCTCTTACCTTGAACCGTCTGGTGGATGAATACACCTTTTCCCCCCGCCGGATAACAGTTTCCACCAGCGGATTCGTGCCGGGAATGAAAAAATTTGCCGGATTGAAGCGGGAATTCAATCTGGCGGTGAGTCTGCACGCTCCGGATGATAATACCCGGGCAAAACTCATTCCGGCAAAACTGCGCTATCCGGTACAGGAAATACTTGCCGCCGCCGATGAGATCGCCATTGCCAACAACCGGCAGTACACGCTGGAATATACTCTTATTGCCGGGATCAATGACTCCATCGAACATGCTGAAAAACTGGGAAAACTTGCCTTTGCCCATCATGCAAAAATAAATCTGATCCCGTATAATGAAACCGGCGGAGCTTTCCGCCGCCCTGCCCCGCAGGTGATCGATGATTTTGAAAATGCCATTCTTGCCACCAACGCCAGAGTGACCCGCAGAATCGAAAGAGGTGCAAAAGAAACCGCCGCCTGCGGACAATTGCGGGCAGCAAAAAACTGTAAAGGAAAAGAGAGTTTATGAAACGATTTTCAGCATTTTTACTGATCATACCGGTTATCATTCTCTTTTCCGGCTGCCGCAGTGCCGCTTCGCTGGATCGCAAACCGGTAAAAAAAGCTCCGGCAAAAAAAATGGTCAATCGGCAGAATAAACAGATCGATCAGGATAAAGATCCCCTCTTTGATGCAGTGTTTAAACGCAAACCACAGCAGCTGGATGGCGATTCAAAACTTTCCGACCGGGAAAAGAAACTTCTCCGGCAAAGTGATGTTTCACAGGATCCATACGTCAAACAACTTCATAAAAATGAAAAGAAAAACCGTCAACAGGGTGCGGATTGGGTTTTCGGAACCAAAGACGGCTCTTACTTTTAATCACAGGACCCGGATATGGAACAGGATTTAGATCTTTTTGATTTCGCATTTGCGCAGGCTGAAAAAAAATCGGAAGCGGAAAATAAATGCCCCGGGATCGAACCGGAAAATGTTGACGATACAGCGTCGGAAACATTTGCCGTCAACGAAAATACAAAAGAAAATATTCCGGAGCAATGTAACGCGGCGGCTGAAAATATTCAAAAAGCAGCTCCCGCATTGACCAAAGCTGAATTGAGACAGGCGGCAATGGCGTTTCTTGCCACGTTGACTCCTGATGGAATCGCCGCCAGTGTACCGACCAGACGGAGCAAATACAAGGTCGCCGCCGCCGGATTCTGGCGGACACCGACTGCAAGAAAAACCAATATCATCACCAAAACTGCGGTGGTGGTCATGTATGATGATCTGGATTGCTGTTTCAGCGATTGCGCCGGCAGGGATGAAAGAATCAATACCATCACCGCTTTGCAGCAGGAAAAAGCGGCACTGGAAGCTGTTATCAGAGAAACAGAACCACATCTCGGAGCAACCGATGACCTTTTCGGTGATTTCAGGACATGGGATTACGCTTCCAGCAGCAATCCGGCTTACCGGAAAGTGTGCAGGAAACTTGAAAAAGAACTCAAAGCCCTTACACAGGGCAGCAAACTGGAATATATCCGCAGAGCCGGAAATGCCGATTTGTGTTTTCTTGCCATTCCGGAAAATCTGGTCGATCCAGCCGTGATCCCCATCGAATGGGGTATTGTGGAACTGACCGCCGCGCCCCGGGGATTCAGGCTGCTGCGCAATGCCTTACAACTTCCGGAAGTTACTCCGGAAGGCAGATTGCAGCTGGCTTTGAATATTGCCACCGCCGCCGCCGCTTCAGCATGCTTTGCCAATGGTGTCGATGCCAATGGAAAAATGCGCCGTCCTCCCAAAAAACGCCGGCAATGCTGATTTGATGCAGTGCCGCCCCGCCTTGTCACGGCGGAGCCGATAGACCGTATGCCGCCCGTGACATGCAAGCTGGGGTGGTGGTTGATTGGGCGTTATGCCTGTGGTATGCGGGCTGTGTTTTCATGGGAGATTGTGGGAGATTGTGGGAGATTGTGGGAGATTGTGCTTTCTCAAAACCTCTCATAACCTCTCAAAACCTCTCATAACCTCTCAAAATCTCTCAAAACCTCTCATAACACTTAGCTCTACCCGCCAGGTCTGCGTGCCGCATCCGTAACCATCCGTAATCATCCGTAACCATCCGTAATCATCCGTAACCATCCGTACCACTTCCGTAAAAAAATGGCTTGTGCAGACTGCAGAGGTTCTGTGCATAGATTGTGCTTTTTTGGTATGCTATGCCGCACACCGGGGAGAAAACCTCCATGTTTTCTCCCCAGCCCCCTCTTTCCGGGCTTTTCCCGTGCCTCTTCGGAGACATTGGGTTTATCCCGTAAAGTTATTGCGCCTGCGTTCACGGGGCGACTGCCTTTGGCAGTCTTTCCGTTCACTCGCGGCTTATTGCTCGCCCTCCGCTCATCCTCGCAACTTTTGTTGCTCGGCTTTTGCTCTTAACGGGCAAAAGTATATTCGCAT
>JAZSIZ010000079.1:0-20053 GCA_045534015.1 Victivallaceae bacterium
TTTTATAAAATTTTTTGAGGTAGTGCAACGGCAAAACCCACTGCCTTTTTAAGAAAAGCGGACTTCTTTGTTTTGTCTCACATGTGGATTTGTGTGTAAAGAAATGCCATGATGAGATAACAGTACTTACGAGAAGCTCAATCAGAGTAAAAAGCCTGCAGTGGAGTAAATTACGTTTCATTTGAATCCCCTTTCACTGTGTTTAATCAAGTTTGGCTCCATATTCATTCAATTCTTTCCGGATAACTCTGCCGTCGATTTCCGGCACTGACAAACCTTTTTCCACGGCAATTGCCGCCGCCACTCCCGCCGCCTGTCCGATGGAACAGACGGTCGGCATCACCCGGAAACTGCTGTGAGCAGCAACATCACCGGAAATACAGCGGCTGCCGACAAGCAGATTTTCCACATTCTGCGGAATTAACGCACCGAAAGGTATTTCATAATAATCTTCCGGTTTGAAGTAAGTTACCTCCGTCCCTTTGCCCCGCGGATTGTGGATGTCTATCCCGTAATTACACCTGGCAATACCATCGGCAAAGTGTTTGCAACTGGAAACCTCTTCTCTGGTCAGATAACTTTTGCCGCAGATACGGCGGCTTTCACGCACTCCGGCATCGCCGAATGAGCGCAAAGAGGAGTTCTCAAATCCCGGCATATATTCCCGCAGAAAGGTGATATACTCCCGGATCTGTTTTCTTCCCTCGATTTCCGCCTGCGACCGCATCACCCCGTCAGTGGCATCCAGACCGATGATACGGGTGGTATTGAAGTGGACGGCATTTTTATCATGGGCATTGAAACAGAGCAGATTTTCCCGGGGCGAAGACAATTTGCCATCCTTTACCGCCTGTGTGTACAGTTTCTGGGAAACTTCCTGAAACTCCGCACTGCGTACATCGCCGCCCATAACTTGAGCATCGCCCATATCAAAACAGGTGGTCATCGGCTGACAGCCGCCCAGATCATCCCCGAATTCAAAGGGACAACCGGCAAGAGCCGCCAGATCACCGTCACCGGATGAGTCGACAAATACTTTCGCTCCGGCTGCTGAAAAACCGCTTTTGGAATGCAAAATGATATATTTGATCCGGTTCTTCTCCATAATCACATCGACCAGCCGGAAATGGTAATAAAGCTCAACTCCGGCATCCAGCAGCATATCTTCAGCAGCGAGAGCCGCAATTGCCGGTGTGATCAATCTGCCGGATGAATCGTTGCATTTTGCACTGCCCTGCCGGCTGCGCAAATTTTCAGGCAGATAACTGATGATACGTGTCAGCCAGTCAGAAAATACCGGCGCATCAAAAAACCGTTTCCCGTCGCCGGAAAGCATAAATGGTGACACCTCACAAAGTGCCGCCGCTCCACCCGGGCGACCGGATTGCTCAAAGACCGCTACTTTCTTTCCTTTTCTGCCCGCCATCACAGCAGCACCGATACCGCCGGGGCCCGCACCGATCACTGCGATGTCGCAATCGCAGATCAGCGGGATACTTTTTTCATTCCATTGGATATTCATCAGTAAACACTCCTGTCGTAAATATGACCACGATCATCCCGTGATTATAATATTACACAAATCTGTCAAAAATAGTAGATGGGATATGGCTGAAAAAGTTGCATTTTCAGCTATTATGCATTTTCCTGAAAATGGAGCTTGCGATAATTTAAAGGAGTGATCCCCATGTGTTTACGGAACATGCGGAAAAAGTTTGAAATATTGCCGAATCCGCATTCTTCAGAAATAATGTGGATCGGTTTCAATGATGAACGGAGCAGAAAACAGGCATTATTCAGCCGTACTGTATTGAGCAATTCCAGAAAATTTTCACCGGTTTCCTCTTTGATGACATGCAAAGTGCGGCTCTTGCTCAAAGATAGAGTGCGGCTGATAATATCCAGCGTCTTGCCGGAATCCTGATAATGACGGCAGATCAGATAGCGGATTATCACATCCCGCGGAGCATCATGCAGATCGGAAATGACCTTATCCCGGATGGGATCGAAAAACTGCTTGAGCCGGGCGGCAAGCTGGGCAAGACCTTCGAGAATCTGTTCATCTTCGCCGGGCTGCAGCTCCGGGATCTGCAATGCCGGAACACTGTTGCCCTGACTCAAATCGAGAAACGGAACCGCGGGCTGATAATTTTCCGGAGCCTGACGGACTCCGGCAAAGAGGATCGCCTGCAGTTGAATGCCGTTCCACACCGGCATAAACCACTCCAATACTCCGGCATGACAGCGTTTTATACCGCCGTTGCGGTAATATTGCACGGCCACTGAAAGTTCTTTCATATCGATTTCCCGGCAGCGGCTGCCCATCGGCGTGCTTTTAAATGACATGCAGAAGTTGTGCTGATGTTTGGTACGGTTCAGATTCAGCATGAATTCATATTCACTGCTGTAACCGTGAACCGCCACAGAAGTTTTGCTCCACTGCTCAAAACATCTGACTGCTTTTTCCGGCAGATCAAACATCTTTTCTGTCTCCTGCTGTTACCGGCAATTGATCATGATATTTTTCATGTAATCATAAACCGCTTTGTAGTCGGCGGTCTGCGCCTGCGTACCTTTGGGAAAGTGAAACTCCATATTGCACGGCCCCTGATAACCATTGCGGTACAAGGCAGTCAATACAGCAGTAAAGTCAATAACTCCTTTGCCCGGAACCAGATGCTCTTCCCGGTGTCCATGGTTGTCGGAAACATGGATATGCCTCACCAGTGCGGCATTGGCAGAAGCAACAGCAACCGGATCTTCATGGAGATTGGCATGATTCAGGTCAAAGGTCATAAACATTCTTCCATCGCCGAAAGAACGGATAAAGTCAGCAACTTCTGCCACACAGGGAAAACGTTCATCGTACTCCGGCTTGAAAGGGGCATTTTCCATACAGAATACAAAACCGGCTTTTTCCGTACGCTCCAGAAGTTTTTCCACTGTATCACGGAAATATTTTCCAGGTTCCGGAGCATTGAAACGGTCATAATAGTGTTCCACGACCGGACAGGGGGCATATCCGGAAAATTCTTCAAGATAACGCCATGCTCTTTCCACTGCCTTTTCCCGCACATCCGCATCCGGTGAACAGCACCAGCCGTTGAGAATGCCGTGGATCGCCACTACTCCGGCTCCGCTTTTTCTTGCGGCACGGTGCAGTGTGGCGGCGCACTCCGGCGGCACCATGGTAAGTTCAAAACCGTCAAATCCGGCATCCATCGCCATTTGAAAATGTCTGATCAAACCCGCCTCATCAGCCGGATCAACAGTGAATGCACATGTACTTGTCGTGATCTCTTTCCACATATCATATTCTCCTTGCCTGTGTATAATTTCTCATTATTATCTCAATTTTTGTGAAAATTCTTTACTGCGGTGGCGCATCGTGGTCAATCTCGCGCCCGCTGGGCGGGTTGCCTGCTGTCGCGCACGCCTCGTTGGGCGTGCTTGATCGGGAACCCCTGTCCTCCAAAGCTTCAGCGACGGAGGATCGTCGCAAAACCCGCCATTGCCGCACGCCTTGTCGCGGCGTAGCGTAAGCGAAGACGGATGCATCCACCGATAGAAAATAAACCGTGATTTGACAGTTGACAAATCGCTGTTTGGGTGATATGTTTCATACATTGAAAATTATGTTTTTTGCAAATTTATATTTCAGCTTTACAAAATTCGGGACATTACCAATTTCTCACTTAAAATATACCCGCAACCGCTTTTTTTCAACACCGGATTTGTAAAAATCACAAACAAGTGTTATCTTATCCGGAGTAAACACGAAATTCAAAAAAGTAAGGATGATCTGACCATGCTCAATCTGCATAAAATGCCTGAATTCACCTTCCCGGAAAATTTTCTCTGGGGCAGCGGTTCCGCCGCCCATCAGATCGAAGGAGACAATATCCACAATCAGTGGTGGCACATGGAACATGCCGGCAACACTCCGTCGATCAAAGTGCCTTCCGGCAAGGCATGCAACAGCTGGCAGATGCTGGATGATGATCTGCAGTTACTTAAAGAACTCGGTCATCAGGCATACCGTTTCTCCGTGGAATGGAGCCGCATTGAGCCTGAAAAAGGTGCTTATGATCCGGCAGCCCTCGACCGCTATACCGATTTTCTGCAAAAACTCAAAAGTGCCGGGATCCACACCAGTGTGACTTTGCTGCACTTCACCCATCCCCAGTGGTTTGAAGAACTCGGCGGCTTTACCAGAGAGGAAAATATCCACCACTTCACCGGATTTCTGGAATATGCCGTCCCCCGCCTTGCTCCTTATACCGATTCCTGGACGGTGGTAAATGAGATCAATCTCGGAGCGGTATCGGATATTCAGAAACGCAAAGTGCTTCTGAAAGCTTTTGCATTGGGTTCAGCCGTGGTGAAATCACACTCTGCAGCCCCGGTATCAGCGGCACATGCCCTTATTCCGTGTGTTCCGCTGCGTCCTTATGATGAGCTGGATGTTGCGGCGGCACATTTGAGCAATTGGGTCACCAACGGTTATTTTTTCCATGCAGTCCGCACCGGAGAGATCGTTATGCCGCAGATGGATATGGAATATATGCCGGAATTGAAAAATTCCTGTGATTTCTGGGCATTGAACTATTACCACCGCCGCCAGATCGATTCCCGGAAAGCCAAACTTGCCGCCGACAAATTTTATTTCAACAACTTCCGCATGTGTCTGAATTATGCTGCCGACCGGGAGTTCAATCCGGAAATTTTTGTGAATGAAGTTTCCAAATTGACCGATAAGCCGATCTGGATAACCGAAAACGGCGTTTGTACTGATACTGATGAGTTCCGGATCATCTACCTTATGATGCAGCTTGAAGCCATGCGCACTGCAATCGAATTGCACCATGCAGATATCCGGGCATATTTCCACTGGTCGCTGATGGATAATTACGAATGGGGCAACTTTGATATGCACTTCGGTCTGGCATCGGTCGATCCGGAAAGCTTTGCCAGAACTCCCAAACCGAGCGCATATTTCTACAGAGATGTGATCCGTGCCAACGGCATGTCCGGTAAACTTTTTGAAAAGCATACTCCGTCACTTCCCCACTTTGAATTGCTGGATATGCAGTGTGCCAAAACAGTTCTGTCGCAGGAAACCCAGGCATAAATGACCGTACGGGATTATTTTTCCGATGCCGGTTGAAAAATATGAATGCGGTGCTATATTATAATGATATATTTTAATTATTGAACAGGAACATAAATGAATCAATTTTGCGATATAGTTGTGCCTTATGTTTTCTGTCCGTTGGCAGGGTTGTTTCTTTCTGCTGTTCTGACATTTCTGGCAATCAGAGTACTGCCGAAATTCAAAATGGTCGATATTCCCCGGGGCAGACACCAGCACGAAAAAATCGTCCCCCGCGGCGGCGGAATTGCGGTAAGTATCGCATTTTTCATCGTAACCTTGTTACTGCTGCTGCTTTTTTACCATACCGGCAACCGGAATTTCGGAGAATTACAGCTGCTGTTGCGCAATTTTTCCATCCCGGCGGCATTGATCCTTGTTGTCGGGATCATTGATGACCGTTTTGAGTTGCGCAGCGTGGTAAAACTGCTTTTTCAAATCGCAGCCGGATTGATATTTTACTTTGAAGGATGCGGAATATCACTGCTTTTCGGTTATGAATTACCGGAATTTTGTTCATTGATCTTCACGGTGATCTGGTGCGTAACGATCATCAACGCTTTCAATCTGATCGACGGGCTGGATGGTGTGGCAGCAGGTCTTGGGGCGATCTCCTCATTTCTGCTGGCGGCGTGGTCTTGGATATCCGGTTACAATGACGCGATGGTATTGATACTGTTGTGTTTTGCGATGGCAAATCTGGGATTTCTGCGGTACAATTTTTCTCCGGCAAAGATTTTCATGGGCGATACCGGGAGTATGTTCATCGGTTTGTTTTTCGCTTATGTGAGTATGCAGTATTCGACCAAATCAGTGACTTTCACGGCACTGATGGTACCTCTGGCGGCGGTGGGCATACCGATTTTTGACGTGTTTCTTGCAGTCTGGCGCAGAGCATGGCGCAGGTATATCAGCAAGGAATCAGACAGCAATATCATGCAGGGTGATCATGACCATCTGCACCACAGAATATTGAAAGAGACCGGCAAAAGCGGCAAGACGGCACTGATTATCTACGGTCTTTCCATCACGCTGTCGCTGCTGGCGATGATAAGTGAATTTCTGCGGACGAGTTTTCCGACGCTGGTCTTTGTGGTGGTGCTGGTGGCGATATTTGCGATGATCCGTTATTCCAATATTGAGTTGTATGATACTCTGACCAGCGTGGCAAAGGGGTTTGATGTACCGCACCGGAATTTCATTCTGGCGGCGATGCATCCGGTACTGGACAGTTTACTGGTGCTTTTTGCGTTGTTTCTGAGCAGTGAATTTTACGGGACATTGCTGCCGTTTGCCTGGGGGAACTGGTGGTATTTGCTGTTTCTTGCCCCCTTTGTACTGATTTTGTGTTTTTCGGGGATATACCGGACATTCTGGCTGCGGGCTGGAATTTTGCAGTATTACAAATTGATCCGTTTATTGATCGTGTGCGGGGCGGCGGGCTATGTACTCAACGGTTTTATCTGGCATTATTCGATGGGGATCAGCAGACAGGGACTTTTTGCAGCGAGCAGTTATTATCTGGTATTCTGGATGATGTCCTCCGGATTGATCCTTGCGGAGCGTTTTGTGCTGCATTATTATGAAAGTTTCGGTTACCGGAGATTGTTTATCCGGAATCAGGGAAAGAATTCAAAGATGCCGGGGATATTGATTTATGGCGGCGGATTGAATTGCCGGATGTATATTTCCGGGTTGTACTGTAACTTTGGTAAAGATGTTGAGAGTGCAAAAATAGTTGGTATAATGGATGACAATCCGGCGTTGAGGAATTTGAATGTATACGGCTTCAAGGTGCTTGGCGGATTGAATGAGATAGAGAAGATCCATAATCGTTGCAGTTTTGACAAAGTGGTGATAGCCTGCGAAGAATTGCAGCCTGAAAATCTGGAAAAATTGAAAAAATTCTGTGCAGAAAAGAATATTGAACTGAAAAAGTTCATCTGCCAAGAACAAGAGACATAATTGGATGTTAGTGTGTTATATTATTAATTTACTTACATTAAGTGATCGGATAGGGAAATGTTGAAAAAAATAAGTGACGGTACAATCAAAGTCGGTGTCATTGGCTTGGGTTATGTCGGATTGCCGCTGGCAGTGGAATTTGGCAAAAAATTCGATACTGTCGGCTTCGATGTGAAAGAGGAGCGTTTGGCAACTCTCCAGCAGGGACAAGATCTGACATTGGAAACTTCCAGCGATGATTTGTTATCGGCGAAATTGTTGAAATATTCCAGCAATCCGACAGATTTGAAAGATCGGGATGTAATCATTGTTGCCGTTCCGACGCCGGTGGATCAGTATAACCGGCCGGATTTAACTCCACTTTACAAATCCAGTGAAACTGCTGGAAAAATTTTACAGAAAGGGATGATTATAGTCTATGAAAGTACTGTTTATCCCGGCTGTACGGAAGAGGATTGTGTGCCGGTACTTGAGAAATTTTCCGGGTTGAAATTCAATGAAGATTTCTTCTGCGGTTACTCTCCGGAACGGATCAACCCAGGAGACAAAACCCGCACTTTGACTCAAATCACCAAAATCACTTCCGGTTCCACTCCGGAAACGGCAGATATCGTGGATGCTCTTTACGGTTCAATTTTATGTAATGGAACTCACAAAGCAAGTTGCATTAAAATAGCAGAAGCAGCCAAAGTTATTGAAAACAGTCAAAGAGATCTGAATATCGCTTTTGTCAACGAGTTATCTAAAATATTCCATCTGATCGGCATTGACACAAATGAAGTATTGGAAGCCGCCGGAACCAAATGGAACTTTTTGAAATTCAAGCCGGGACTGGTCGGCGGACACTGTATAGGTGTTGATCCATACTACCTTACTCACAAAGCCCAGTCCTTGGGGTATCTGCCGGAAGTTATTCTTGCCGGACGGCGTATTAATGATGGTATGGGGCAATATGTCGCAGATCAGGTCGTCAAACTGATGATAAAAAAAGGATGTACTGTTTTGGATTCCAAAGTGTTACAGTTGGGTATCACCTTCAAGGAAAACTGTCCGGATATCCGCAATAGCAAAGCGATCGATGTAGTTCGCAATCTTCAGGAGTTTGGCTGTCAGGTCGATATTTGTGATCCGTGGGCTTCTCCGGATGAAATCAAACATGAATACGGTACCGATTCCATACAGGATCTGTCCGAACTGGTAAATAAAAAATACGATGCGGTTGTTCTTGCGGTATCTCACCGGGAATTCACAGAGTTGGATATAAAGAATTTCTGCAAGGAAAATGCAACAGTTTTTGATATTAAAGGGATTTTGCCCCGAGATATAGTTGACGGGAGATTGTGAGAGATGAAACAGATTGTGGAAAACAGCCGGGTGTTGGTCACAGGAGGAGCCGGATTTATCGGGTCAAATCTGGTTGAAACACTGCTTGCTCAAGATAATGAAATCATTGTTCTGGATAATTTTGCCACCGGTAAGAGAGAAAATTTGCAGCCGTTTGCAGATAATAAGAAATTTACGCTTATCGAAGGAGATATCCGCGATCTGGAAATGTGCCGTAAGGCGGTCGATGGTGCAGATTATGTTCTGCATGAAGCGGCATTGGGTTCTGTACCCCGGTCAATCAAAGATCCGATGACCAGTACAGCAGTGAATATTCTCGGTTTTGTGAATATGCTATATGCGGCACAGGAAGCGAAAGTCAAACGTTTTGTGTATGCGGCGAGTTCTTCAACTTATGGTGACAGCAAAACACTTCCGAAAGTGGAAGATAAAATAGGCAATCCGCTTTCGCCTTATGCCATCACCAAATATGTTGATGAGCTGTATGCCAAAAATTTCCATGACTTGTACGGCATTGATACCATCGGGCTGCGTTATTTTAATGTATTTGGCAGACGGCAGGATCCTTACGGGGCGTATGCCGCAGTAATTCCAAAATTTGTAATGAGTCTGATGAAATATGAAAGTCCGGTGATCAATGGTGACGGCAGTTACAGCCGGGACTTCACCTACGTTGATAACGTGGTACAGGCCAATGAACTGGCTTTGCTTGCGGAAAAACCTGAAGCATTGAATCAGGTGTATAATGTGGCATTTGGAGAACGGACTACCCTGAATGAGCTGTTTGCGTTTTTACGCGATGATTTGAGTGAATTTGATGCAAAAATCGGCATAGTTGAAGCTCAATACGGTCCTAACCGTGCCGGAGACATCCCGCATAGTCTGGCAAGCATCGAAAAAGCAAAATGTTTATTGGGGTATGCACCGGAATACAGTGTCCGCCGCGGTTTGAAAGAAGCCGCAAAATGGTACTTTGAGAATTTGTAACCCATGCCGATAAAAAATAAAATTAAGCAATTTTTATCAAGTAATAATAACCGTCAATCATTATTATTGCTGGGGGCTAACATATTTGCTCTGCCTGTTGGAATGCTGCTGAATGTATTATTGGCTCATTATATGGGAGTTGAAGATTATGGCAATTATATGTTTGTCCATAATGTTTTTATTTTCACTGTTGTGATTTTCAATTTCGGTTTATTTCAAGCTGGCAACCGGGCTATTGTCTTAACTTCTGATATTGAGCAGCGTAAAAAATATTATGGAGCATTATTGATTTATACACTTATTTTGTATTGTATAATGAGTATTTGTTTAATAGTATACGTTTTTTGCGACCAGAATATGAGAGAGAAAGGCATTGTATCGTTTTTCTTATTTGCAATCCCCAGTGGAATAATGTTTTTGCTTGCTAAATTTTTTGAAGTAATTTTACAAGCAGACAATAGAATAACAAGTCTTGCGGCTGTTTCATTGTTGCCTAAAACATTATATCTTGTTATTGCAAGTATTTTGTTCTTATTCTTCAAAACACTTGCTTACGACAGAATGTCTGTTTTATGGAGTGTTTATGTTGTAACATCCATGATTGTGTATGGGGCTGTATTATTGAAAATCTCCCCGTCATTCAAAAATCTGCGAGAAACACTTTCAGATATATGGAAATATAATAAAAGTTTTGGCATACATTTATATGTTGGGTCAGTTTTTGCCTTGGGAATGAGTTCATTAAGCACAATTTTGGTCAGTTATTTCAGCACAGACAATAGCAGCGTTGCGTTATATTCTTTAGCCGTTATGTTTGCCGTACCATTGTCAATTGTTCCCAATACTATTGCAACAGTATATTATCGGCAGTTTGCTTCTCAAAAAGCTATCCCCGTACGATTGTTGTTTTATACGTTATTGGTGACATCTGCCGGTTTACTATTTGTTTTGGGATGTTTGCCATTCATTATAAAATTTTTTTTCGGAGCTGATTTTACGGCAGCCATTGCGCTCAATGTTATTGTGTCAATCGGATATATATTTTATGGATTTGCCGATTTTTTAAATCGTTTTCTGGGTGCTCACGGCTTGGGGAAAGTTATTCGCGATGGCGCGTTTTTTACAGCAATTATATTGTTTTTTTGTAATGTATTGTTAATTCCGAAGTATATTGCCAACGGCGCAGCTTGGAGCTTGCTAATAGCAGGAATATTTTATTTTATTTTTATGAGTTTAAGTTATATTAAATTTAGAAAGTCTTATCAATAAATGATTAAATTTTTGACGTTAGGCAGTTTCCCTGTTTATTGGGGCTATGGTGCCACTGTTCAATATAAAAATATTGCCCGTGGACTGTTGAAACATGGATGTGAATGTGTGCATGTCTGCGATTATCCGAATGGGGCAAGCAAAGAGCTTTCAGAAGCAGATCGGGAATTTTTTGACCAAATCAAGTTAATAGAGGTATATCCACAGAACTGTCGTTTTGCCAATAATCGTTTTTTACGCAGAATCCAAAGAATATTTTTTAATATACTCTTATTGCCGAAGTTTATTAAAGCAATTTATGAATCAAAGTGTGATGTAATTATATTTTTTGGTTGCTATCCTTTTCTAAGCCTGTTAGTTCGTTTATTTACCAAAATTCCTCTTTATGGGTTAAGGGGAGAATATCCGTTATATGGGCAACGTATCAGATGGTACAACCTCCATAGTTATCTTGTTGAACGCATTGCAGGCTATCGTTGGTTCGATGGAATGTTTGTGATGACAGATAATTTGCGCAGGTATTACTCGAAAATAAGCAGTTCAACGTGCCGTTTTATGGTAATGCCGGCAATCGTCGATGTAAATAAATTTGATTGTATACCCAAAGACCAAAATGATAGCGATTATATTACGTACTGTGGTGATTTCGGTGGAAATAAAGATGGAGTGAATAACTTATTACAAGCATTTATCATGGTAGCAGCCAAATGTCCTGATATAAAATTGAAGTTGATTGGTTCAACAACAGAGCAAAAAACATTGGATCAACTTATAGCTATGAGCCAAAATGCGGGATTGGCAGATCGAGTTGTATTTACGGGGCGCTTGCCGAATGATGATGTTGTCCGCCATTTGGTGCACTCCAAGATTTTAGCATTGGCCCGACCGGCAAACAAACAGGCAGAGGGAGGTTTCCCCAGCAAAGTCGGAGAGTATTTGTCTACAGGTAATCCTGTCGTTACAACGGCAGTTGGAGAAATTCCTCTATATTTGACAGATAAAGTTCATGCTTTTTTGGTTAAGCCTGATGACAATTGTGCATTTGCCGAAAAACTCATTTATATACTTGACAATCCGGATATAGCTGAAAAAGTAGGAAACGCCGGAAAACAACTTGCGAAACAGACTTTCGATTATGAAATTGTTGCCGGAAAAATGATTGATTTTATCAAATCATGAAAGTATGTTGTGTTTCTGATTTTTTTTATTACTTAAAAGTTCACAAGCGATAATAAAATATTATAACAGACTTGTCATCAAAAAGTAATGATTCGAGTACAGATTAGATTATAATTGCTGACGTGAGAGTTTTTGCAAATGATTGAAAAGACAAAAATTTTGATAAATGCCTTTGCAGCCCGACGTGGCGGCGGAATTACTTATATTGATAATTTTTTAAGATATTTTCCTGAAAATGAAAATATCTCGTTAACTGTTTTGTGCGGCACTTACAATGAAGACATTTTTCGTAAAAGTGCCACCGGGAAAAAAAATGTTGAAATCAAAGTCATTCGGGGTATGAAAAATGTTTTTGTCCGTGGCTGTTATGAAAGCTTCATTTTGCCGTTTGTACTGCTTGTTAACCATTTTCAGGTATATTATGCACCAAGTGGTCTTATGACTTTGTTGCTGCCGGTGCCGGGGGTCAAAAAATTTACAGCTCTGCGCAACATGCTGCCATTTGATGATGAACAGCGTAAAACATTTCCGTGGTATAATGTTCTGCGTTGGAAAATGCTTTTGCTTAAATATCTATTTTTACTTTCCTATCGTTTGGCTGATGGAGTTGTTTTTATTTCAGAATATTCCAAATCCTGTGTTGAAAAATACTTACCGAATATAGGAAAAAAGTCAGTGACCATATATCATGGATTGAATGTTGACTTCTTGAATAAGACCAGCGATTGTGATTTGTTGGAAAAATTTAATCTTGAATCGGGCAAATATGTTCTGTATGTTTCCATACTGGATTATTATAAGGCACAGTTGCCTTTGATGAAAGATTGGTTGGCAATTCCCAAGGACATCTGTAATTATCCGCTGGTTTTGACAGGTCCATGTGTCAATCAGTACGGGCAAGATGTGGTAAATTTTGCTTCCAATCATTCTGACCGTATTAAATATATCGGCCCAGTTGAATATAAAAAACTCCCGCAATTATATCAAAATGCAAAGGCATTGATTTTTGCTTCATCATGTGAATGTTGCCCCAATATTCTGTTGGAAAAAATGTCAGCAGGGGTCCCGGTATTCTCTTCCGATTATCAGCCGATGCCGGAATTTGGAGGCGAAGATGTTTTTTATTTCAATCCATACAAAACCGGGAACTTCAAAGAGATATTTTGTCGTGAGATGCAAAAAACAGATAATATGGCAAATGCCGGTAAAAAAGTCAGACAAAGGGCGGAGACGATATTCAGTTGGGACAAAACAGTCAGAGAAACATTAAAGTTTTTAACAAATTAAATATATAGTCAGATGAATTTTTCAGATTCATGAAGTATATTATAGTAAACAGTTGATATTAAATACATAGGAGTTTATTATGTTCAAGGACAAAACTTTGTTGATTACCGGCGGTACCGGTTCTTTCGGAAATGCTGTTCTGCGGCGTTTTTTGGACTCTGATGTTAAGGAAATCCGTATCTTTTCCCGCGATGAGAAAAAGCAGGATGATATGCGCCATGAACTTCAGAACCCCAAAGTCAAATTCTACATCGGTGATATCCGCGACCGGCAGGCGGTCGATGGCGTCATGCCCGGAGTCGATTATGTCTTCTCCGCTGCCGCTCTCAAGCAGGTTCCCAGCTGCGAATTTTTCCCCATGGAAGCAGTCAAAACCAATGTCATCGGAACCAATAATGTGCTTGAATCTGCTGTTTCTTATAGAGTAAAAAATGTAGTGGTACTTTCAACCGACAAAGCTGCTTACCCCATAAATGCGATGGGGATCTCAAAAGCTATGATGGAAAAAGTTGCCATCGCCAAAGGTCGTTCTCTCGGACTTAATGCCGCCACCACCATCTGCTGTACCCGCTACGGTAACGTTATGGCTTCACGCGGTTCCGTGATCCCTCTCTGGATCGAACAGATCAAATCCGGTAATCCCATCACCATCACCAATCCTGAAATGACCCGCTTTATGATGACCCTTGACGATGCCGTCGATTTGGTCATCTACGCCTGGCAGCATGGAGATAATGGCGATTTGTTTGTTCAAAAAGCACCTGCCGCCACTTTGACCACCCTTGCACAGGCTCTCAAAGAACTTTATAATTCCGATTCCGAAATCAAGATCATCGGAACCCGCCACGGTGAAAAACTTTACGAAACACTCGTCACCCAGGAAGAAATGGCGAAATCCGAAGATATGGGCAACTATTACCGCATTCCCTGCGACACCCGCGATCTTAACTATGATAAATATTTCCGGGAAGGTTCGGAAAGGATCAACGAAGTTGATACATACAATTCACACAATACTCAACGGTTGGATGTAGAAGGCATGAAACAGCTTCTTCTCAAACTGAAAATTGTGCGTGCAGATATGGGGTTGAGCGATGGCTGTTGAAATTCTGCAGGGAGAAATTTTTCAGGATCATCGTGGTAAAATCGCCAGTTTGAATAATTTTGATTATTCCCCGGTGAAACGTTCCTATTTTATCACCCATCCGGATATATCCGTTATCCGGGGGTGGAATGGTCATAAATTGGAACGTAAGTGGTTTTACTGCCTCAAAGGAGAATTTACCGTCGCGCTGGTGCAGATCGACAACTGGGAAAAGCCATCGCCGGATCTCAAACCGGAAATTTTTCATCTCAACGATTCCGAAAGTAAAATCATCTGCGTTCCCGCTGGTTATGCCAATTGCATAAAAGCGGGAATCCCTGATTCTGTCCTGATGGTGCTGTCTGATAAAACTATGGCTGAAGCAGCCGAATTGAATGACAGCTACCGTTACGATGCTGATTATTTTTTCAAATGGAGTGACTTACAATAATGCGTATAGGAATCACCGGACAAGCCGGATTTGTCGGAACTCACCTGTTCAATTTACTGGGAACTTTGCCGGATGTTGAACGTATACCGTTTGAAGACTGTTTTTTTGAAGATGAACTGAAGCTTCGCAGTTTTGTGCGTGAATGTGATGCGATCGTCCATTTGGCAGCAATGAACCGTCATCCGGATATGCAAGTGATCTATGATACAAATATCCGGCTGGTTAAACAGCTTATTGCGGCAATGGAAGCGGAAAAAGTCACACCGCATGTACTCTTTTCCAGTTCAATTCAAGAAGAGCAGGATAACCTTTACGGCGCATCCAAACGGGAAGGCAGAGAACTTTTCATTCAATGGGCGAAACGTAATTCTGCAAAATTCACCGGTTGTGTTATTCCCAATGTATTCGGTCCTTACGGCAGACCGAATTACAACTCTGTAGTTGCCACATTCTGCCACAAACTGACTCATGGAGAACAACCGGAAATTATCAAGGATGGTTCGGTAAAATTGATTTATGTCGGAGATCTCTGCCGTAGTTTCTATGAAATCATCCGCGAAAAGAAAGTTGCAGAAAAATATCCTGTCCAGTTTGGAGCCGAATTGCAAGTTTCCGAAATACTTTCAAAGCTGATGATGTATAAAACCAAATATTTTGAAGCAGGTATCATTCCGGAATTGCAAACCGGGTTTGACATTCAGCTTTTCAATACCTTCTGCGGCTATATTGAACACGGAGATTTTTTCCCGTTTATGCTGAAAAAAAACAGTGATCCCCGTGGCACCTTTGTGGAAATCGCCCGCTTGGATAATATCGGTGGGCAGGTTTCTTTTTCCACTACAGTACCCGGAATTACCCGCGGTAATCATTATCATACCCGTAAAATAGAGCGTTTTGCTGTGATCAAAGGCAAAGCCAGAATCGAATTAAGAAAAATAGGTACATCTGAGAAGTTATCGTTTGAACTGGATGGAAAAGATCCGGCATTTGTTGATATGCCGGTTTGGTACACTCATAACATTACAAATATCGGCTCGGAAGATCTTTATACCATATTCTGGATCAATGAATTTTTCGATCCTGAAGATCCGGATACTTTTTTTGAGGAGGTTTGATTATGTTTAAGAACAATGGTAAACTCAAGTTGCTGATTATCGTCGGAACCCGTCCGGAAATTATACGTCTGGCAGAGGTTATAAAAAAGTGCCGTACATATTTTGACACAGTTCTGGCTCATACCGGTCAGAATTATGACTACAATCTGAACGGTATATTTTTCCGGGATCTTGATTTGGCTGATCCGGAAGTATATATGGATGCTGTCGGGAAGGATCTCGGCGAAACGATGGGAAACATCATCGCAAAATCTTACCAGCTGATGGTTAAAATAAAACCGGATGCCGTATTGGTTCTGGGAGATACCAACTCCTGTTTGAGTGTCATTGGAGCCAAACGTTTGCATATTCCCATCTTTCACATGGAAGCCGGCAACCGCTGCAAAGATGAATGTCTGCCGGAAGAAACCAACCGCAGGATTGTAGATATTATTTCAGATGTGAATATGGCTTATTCAGAACATGCCAGACGTTATCTTGCAGATTGCGGACTTCCTAAAGAGCGTACTTATGTCACCGGTTCACCTATGGCGGAAGTTTTGCACCGGAATCTGGAAAAGATCATGGCGAGCGATGTTCATAAAAAATTGGGACTTGAAAAAGGGAAATATATTCTTCTATCTGCTCATCGGGAAGAAAATATTGACACTGATACCAATTTTGTATCGCTCTTCACAGCAATCAACAAAATGGCAGAAAAATATCAAATGCCGATTCTTTACTCCTGTCATCCGCGTTCCAAAAAACGTCTTGAAGCCAGTAATTTTAAATTAGCTCCTCAAGTAATTCAACAGGAGCCCTTGGGTTTTCATGATTATAATTGTTTGCAGATGAATGCATTTGCCGTAGTGTCAGACAGTGGAACTCTACCGGAGGAAAGCAGTTTTTTCACCTCAATTGGTCATCCTTTCCCCGCAATATGTATCCGTACATCAACTGAACGCCCGGAAGCTCTCGACAAAGCCTGCTTCATTTTGGCTGGTATTGATGAAAAGAGTTTGCTGCAAGCTGTTGATACTGCAGTAGAATTGGTGCATAATAAGGATAACGGTCTCCCCGTTCCGGATTATGTTGATGAAAATGTCTCAACCAAAGTGGTCAAAATAATCCAAAGCTATACCGGTGTCGTCAATAAAATGGTTTGGCGGAAATACTAATAATTTTAAGACGTAAATAATATGATTCGTAAATTATCATCTGATAATTTTTTAATTTTGGCAGAACGTTTTTTTCCTGAAGAATTTTTGATAAATGATCTTGCCGCGGAATTGAAAAATTCTGACATGAATATTGAAGTTCTGACTCAAGTTCCGAGTTATCCGCATGATCGTGTCTTTGACAATTATGAAAACCGTCTGTTTCAAACCACAGAAGAATTTCATAATATAAAAGTGCACCGGGTAAAAACATATTGCGGTTACAACAGAAGTGTCTTCAAAAAAATATTCAATTATCTGAATTTTGCGCTTCTGACCTCTCTGTGGTGCCTGTTTCACGGTTATCGCTTCAAACGTGTATTTATCTATCACACCGGTCCTCTGACAATGGCAACTGCGGCGATAATTATGCGTTTTTTCTGGTGGCGAAAAAATGTAATATGGACTCAAGACATTTGGCCGGATTCCGTTTACGCTTACGGTTTCAAACCGACATGGTGGAAACGGATATTATTGAATTCTTTTATCAGAATCATCTATTCTGCCTGTGAAAAAATCACAGTCAGTTCTCCGGGATTTATTGAAAAATTGCGTCCTTACACTCAAAAGAGAGTTGAATTTCTCCCGCAGTGGAACCAAATAACCTTTCCGGAAAATTCTGTTCCGGAAAATACAATTTCCGGAAAACGTGTTTTTACTTTTGCCGGTAATTTGGGAACAGTACAGAATCTTGATACATTGATTGAAGCTTTCGGAGAACTGGAATTGCCAAACTGTGTTCTGCAATTTGTCGGTGGCGGAGTTATGCTTGAACCATTAAAAGCATTAGTGGAACAAAATGGCTATAAAAATATTATTTTTACCGGCAGATTGCCACAGGCAAAAATGCCGGAAATATTTGTCAATTCAGATGTAATGATCATTTCGCTGAAAAAAGAATTTTCCATGACTGTGCCTGCTAAATTTCAAGCTTATATTGCCGCCGGAAAGCCGATAATGGGAATTATTGGCGGAGATACTGCCGATCTCATAAGACAACACGACCTGGGAATTACAGCAGAACAGGATAAAAATGGAATAAAAAAAGCATTTACAGCATTTGCAACATGTACAAATTCAGATATGATACGTTGGCAGAAAAATTCAAAAAATCTTTCCGACACAGAGTTCAACAGGGAGAAACTTATTAGCCGGATAAAAAATATGCTTACTGAAAATTCATCTTTTAAAAATCTTTGCAGCTGGAAAATCTTTGGCTGCCTCGGCGGTATCATTCTGCTTGGAGCAGCGTTGATTGTTTTGCAGCGTTTTATGCAACCGGAAATGGGGCGGGATTCAGCTCTTTATCTGATTTTGATTGAAAAATGGCATTCAGGAGGATTCGCCGGTGTACTGGAGTACTGGCCGAATTTCTGGATTCCACCGCTCTTTTTACATATTGCCACTCTCTTGACTCATACCGGATTATCTCCGGAAACTGCCGCATTGGTAATTTGTATGGGATGCGGGATATTGATACCGCTGATTTCTTTTGCGATTGCCAATGAAATATGGCATGACAAAAGAATTTCACTTACTGCAGCTCTGTTGACTGCAGTCAATCCTTCTATCATAGAAATGTCAGTGCAGGCTCAACGCGACATCCCATATTTATTTGCCGGAGGCTGGTGCATTTTTTTCATAATCGCTGCCGTTAAACGCAATAAATGGTATTGGTGGTGCATTGCCGGATGCATTTGGGGAATTGCAATACTTTTCCGTTTTGAGATGATAGAATTATTTCCGATTTTAGGTATGTATTTTATTTTTGCGGTTTGGAAACATAAACAACAATGGTTCATGTACCTGAAAAATATAATTTTTTTCGTACTATGTGGAGTTTTTGTTATGCTGACTCTTTTATATGCATCTGGAACAGAGAAAATGGTATTGAATGGCTGCAAAGACCGTATAGTTTACCATTTGAAAAGATTCGCAATATTTAACGGAGGGCAGCAGAAATGATCACCATGCTGGAAGTTTTTTTCAAAGATATTCCCTCTATCGTATTTGAAGTGATTGCCATTTCCGGCTGGGCGGGATTGCTCACCGCATTATATCTCTACCGCAAAGAACGCTCCACTCTCTATCTCACGGTCATCTTTTCGCTTGCCTTTATGATCCTCTGGCGGTGCGCTATCCAGATCGTTTCATCCCGTTATGCGGAAATACTGATCTTCCCGATGACCATTGCAGCGGCATTCTTCTTTTTCCAACTGGAAAATATCCGGAAAATTTTCCCGGCTCTCCCGGAAAAATACATCAAATATCTGCCCTTATGCCTTGTCGCTATCCTGACGGTGATCTGTATTATCAAAAATTTGAATTACAATTCTTACACCCCCATCATGGATGCGGTACAGATCGTCAAAGAGGATAAATCCACCGGAAAACTGGTCATATACACCATGGATAGCGACCGCGCCAGGCAGATCGAATACTATTCCGGAGAAAAAGTTTGCTTCCTGAAACCTTTTCCGGAAGATTATTCCAATATACTCACTCCGGAATTATGCCGGAGAATAATTAACGAGGCAAGGGAAAAGGAATCTGCCCAAACAGTATATATATTTGTTACAACTCCAACCAAATCCCCGGTGATCACCGCCGGTGAACTTGATTTGAAAGATGACTCATGGCAGCTGATCACAGAGCAATATTTCAACCGCAAAAAGAAAAATGCTCTGCGGGTATACAAATATATTTCTGAATAACAACGCTGAAAAACCTCATTTTTCCGCCGCAGGGAAAAAATTTTTTAAAATTTTATTAAAGTCGTAAAATAATTAGGAATTCCATATCGTTATATGGTTGAAAGCATCACAGATGGTGCAAAAAATCAAACTATAAAACAAGAAAGGGATTGAAAATGAAAAACACCGCCAAAGTTATGACACTCGCCGCCGTAATGGTCATCGGAACCGCCGCATTCGCCGGACCGCGTCACCACCACCACAAACGTGATGGATTGGATCTGGCTTACGGCATCGTGAATCTGGTTCTGAAAGTCGTGAATCCGGCTCC
>JAZSIZ010000126.1:0-3984 GCA_045534015.1 Victivallaceae bacterium
CCCCGCTCGGCGGGGGGCGGGGTACTGTCCTGTGGTATGCACTGTGTGGTGGTGGTTCGGCTCATGTGGTGCAATTCGTCACCCTCTGCCGCCTTTTCTGGCGACAGAGGGATTAGACTTGCACCACGGCTGGCACCTGCGCCTTTCAGGCTCGGTGCATTACTGACGGTTTGATTGCTTACCTTGCTGCAACACTTTAAATAGCTCAAACCAACTGCATGAGCAGAATCAGTATTCTCCGGCAAGATTCAATGACATTGCCGGATAAGTGTCTGCAACTACCGGCAAATGAACAGAAAATATTTCTGAACTGATTTTTTATTTGTTAATGGTTTTGCAACAGCCACTTTTTTTGTGCGGAAAACTGTGCTGAAAACTTATCACAGCTGTCTGTTTCAGTGCCGGATGATTCTGCAGTTGTCAGGGAAGACATTTATACCGGTTTTACACTTTTCCGGAATTGAAATGCTTTTCAAATTGCGGCATTCAAAAAAAGCACCGTCGCCGATTGCTGTTACACCGTTGTGTATCGTAATGCCGGTCAGATTCCGGCATTCAGAAAATACATTACTGCCGATAACAGATACATCTTTATCAATGGTGTAAACTCCCTGGAAACTCTGCGGAAAGTACAGAAGTTTTTTATCCCGGGTATTGATCAATGCTCCCGCGTCATCCACGGTAAATACCGGATTATCTTCAGCAGCACACACCTTTTTAACCCGCAAAAATGCGTTGTCGCTGATTTCTGTTACTCCGGCGGGGATGGTGATACTTTCCAATTTTGTACATTCAATAAAAGCACTCTCTTCAATAGTAATGACGCTTGCCGGAAGCGTGATGGCGGTCAGGTTCCGGCATCCCTGAAATGCTTTTTGCCCGATAGTCGTCACATTACCGGTGATCGTGATATTCTGCATGCCGGAGCAGCCTTCAAATAAACCGTCATTGAAGATCGTGATTCCGGCGGGGATATGGAAGCTGCTTATTCCGCTGCAAAAGCCGAAAGCATATTTCCCGATGGAAGTTACTCCGGAAGGAATTGCCAATCCGCGCAAACTTTTGCAGCCGAAAAATGCATAACTGCCGATTTCCGTTACACCGGCAGGTATTTCAATCAGGTTTAATTTGTGGCAGTGTCCGAATGAACTGCTGTTGATACGTTTCAATTGCTTTGGAAGTGTGACCGCAGTCAGATTTACGCAAAACTCAAATGCGCCGTCACCGATTTCCGTGACACCTGCAGGAACTTCAACTTCTGTCAGAGCTGAACAGCATCCGAATGCCCAACTGCCGATCACGGTCACGCTTGACGGGATGGCTATTTCAGAAATATCAACGCAATTGAAAAATGCCTTATCACCGATGGCTGTAACACATGACGGCACGACCACTTTTCCAGAGACATTCTGCGGGCACTTGAGCAGAGTTTTATTATCGGCACTGAAAACAATTCCCTGCGCCCGGGCATTGTCCAGTTCTTTTTTCCATTTTCCGTCAGCTGCATTTACGGAAAAAGTGCAGATACAGAAAAAAATACTCATCAATAGAATCATAGTTTTTTTCATAAAATATCCTCTTTTATAAAATTCCTACTGATTGGCTCCGGATTCTTTCAGAGCTTTGGTCAAGGCGATTTCCAATATCTGCAATGTCCACTCCACATCGGCATCTGCCCGGTGTGCCATCATGTCGTCACCGGATTCCAGCTGGAATATCGCCCGCAGGCTTTGAAGCTTGTATGACGGCAAACCCGGATGGGTGGTTTTGATCAGGCGTAAAGTATCCAGCGTGCGCCCCTGCCACAGCGGCAGACCGGTTCTTGCCAGACTTTCCTGCAAAAAACCGAGGTCAAATCTGGCGTTGTGTGCCACCAGAGTTGATCCGTTGGCAAATTCTATAAATTCTCTGCCGACTCTGGAAAAATTCGGAGCCGATGCCACCATTTCATCGGTGATATGATGCACACTTACCAGTGACGGCGGGATCATGCGTCCGGGATTGATAAAACTGTTGAAGCGGCTGACAAAGCCATCTTTGTCGATCCGCACGGCTCCGATCTGGATTATCCGGTCACGGGTCGGACTCATACCGGTGGTTTCCACATCGAATACGGTGAACGGGCCAAGTTCAAAGTACTTCATTTTTCGTAACCGTCAGGGAATTTCTGCTGCCATTTCCATGCGGATTCGATGATCTCCAAAGCTGATTCATGTTTCGGCTGCCAGCCGAGCATTTTTTTCGCCCGGTCACTGCATGCGATCAGGCGTGGGGGATCACCGGCACGGCGGGGGGCAACTTCAACTTTGACCTTTCTGCCGGTCACTTCTTCGGCGGCGGCAATGATCTCTTTCACGGAAAGACCGTTTCCGGTTCCCAGATTGTAGTGTCCGCTTTCCGGAGCATAAAGAGCTTTTTCATGCGCCTGTGCCAGATCCAGAATATGGATATAATCCCTTATGCAACTGCCATCGGGGGTATCATAATCATCCCCGAACATCATCAATTTATCCCGTTTGCCACGCACTGTCTGCAAAATCAGCGGGATAAGATGGCTTTCAGGCCGGTGATCTTCGCCGTGAACTTCCGTCGCTCCGGCGGCATTGAAGTAACGCAGTGCCGCATACTTCAAACCGTGGATCTCGCTGTACCAGTGCAGAACTTTTTCAAAACAGAGTTTGGATTCGCCATAGGCATTGATCGGTTTCTGCCCGGCGGTTTCGGAGATCGGCATCTCATCGGGAATGCCGAAAGTTGCCGCGGTGCTGGAAAAGACAAAGGCTTTTACGCCGGTTTCCACTGCGGCATCCGCCAGATTTATGGCACTGCAGAGGTTGTTGCGGAAATATTTTCCGGGGTCTTTCATTGATTCACCGACCAGCGAAAAGGCGGCAAAATGCATGATCGCATCGAATTCACCTTTGCGGCAGATGTCAAAGAGATTTTCCCGGTCGGCAAGGTCGGCATAAATGAACTTTGCCCTCTGATCGACCGCATCCCGGTGTCCGGTGAACAATGCATCAAGCACTGTTACATCATACCCCATATCCAACAGATATTCACTGCATGCACTGCCGATATATCCGGCTCCGCCTGCTACCAGAATTTTTTTCATAACAACACCCTTTATATTGATAGAATTGCAGTTTTTTCATAATATAATACAAAAAAAGTGTAAATTCAAACACAAAATATGCACACGGGGGTTGATTTAATCGTCAAAAGGAGTTAAATTATATGAACGTGTATTTTACCAACAACAAAAACAGGAGATTGTATCATGTCCGGACACAGTAAATGGGCGAATATCAAACATAAAAAAGAAGCCGCCGACAAAGCAAAAGGTAAGATGTTTTCACGCGTGGGTAAAGAGATCATGGTCGCTGCCAAAAACGGCGGTGCCGATCCCAACAGCAACCCCGCTTTGCGTTCTGCTCTTGCCGCCGCCAAAGCGGTCAATATGCCCAACGCCAACATTGAGCGCGCCATCAAAAAAGGTATCGGTGAACTCGGTGATGTCGTCTTTGAAGAAATCGTCTATGAAGGCTACGCTGCCGGCGGTGTCGCCGTTATCGTTGACTGCCTGACCGACAACCGCAACCGTTCCATCAGCGATGTCCGTATGGCTTTTGAGCGCAACAATGGTAATATGGCAGGTTCCGGTGCTGTTGCCCGTCTTTTCAAACGCCAGGCGCACTTCGTCATTACCGGCGAATGGGCTGATGAGGAAAAACTTATGGATGTTGTCCTCGATGCCGGTGCCGATGATATCATCGTTGAAGACGGCGAAGCGGAAATCTGGGCTGATCCCGAATTCTTCCTGCCGCTGACCAATGCCCTCAACGAAAAAGGCATTCCCACCGATGTTGCCGAAGTCACCCGTAAACCGGAAATGACTGTCAACATTACCGATCCGAAAGTCGCTTCCCAGGTTCTCCGTCTGGTTGACCGCATGGAAGAGATCGACGACGTCCAGCAGGTTAC
>JAZSIZ010000049.1:0-4478 GCA_045534015.1 Victivallaceae bacterium
GCAGCGTGCGGCAAGGTCGGGTTTTGCGACGAGTACGCAGAGGGAGTATACGACTGTATTCGACCTCTGCGGCGCAGGAGCAAGGCGCGAGATTGACCACGATGCGCCACCGCAGTAAAGATTTTTCACAAAAATTGGGACAACAACACAGGGATACAGAATCCTTTTTATCAAACGGTTTACTGTTGCTGAACATCGGCAGAATTTTCCCGGGGTGCATCATTCAATTTCAAGTATGATGCACCGGAATTTCATGTTACTGTTTTCTGCTGTGCGGGCAGGCAAGCAGACACTGCTCAAAGTTGCAGGGACGGATCTTTTCGATCTGCGGTACTTTCCGCAGACTTTCATCCAGTTTTACTGTGAGCGCAGGGAGATCGGCACCTTCCGGATATGCTTCATCCAGATGCCATCCGGTGTACTGGTTGCCTTCGCTGGCGACCAGACTGTAACGTTTTGCCCAGTTGCAGCGGTTGATGTCGATTTTATGGAACGGCATCGGAATACCATCAATGGAGAAATCTTTCAATTCTCCGAATGCGGCAGTTTTACAGGCTGAAAGACAGCTTCCGGGGCAGGAATCGCACTTCAAAGTCACATCTTTGAGCAGATCATTGTATTCCAGAGGCGCATCGGTGACTACTGCCACGAAACGGACATTGGAACCGAATTCTCCGGTGACGATCGTACCGCATCGGCTGATCTTGCCCAAACCGGCTGCGGCGGCGGCAAAAACATTGCTGAATGCATCCGGATATTCGCCCCGCGGATTCCAGCAGACCGAACCGGTTCCATGAAGATCAACTGCCATTGCCGCATGGAAACCGGCGTCTTCCAGTTTTCCTATCAGATTCCATGCCAGCACCCGGAGACGCATGATCGTCTCATACTGGGCGAAAACGTAGGGTCCGGCAGCTTCCGCCGGAGTGCGGGCGGTAATATCCACCGTGGCATTCGGCATACGCAAACCGAGCATGATAACGCTTTTTGCTCCGGGCAGATAATCGGCAGTACCTGTGACATGACGTTTGCATTCCACGATTTCCGGCTCATACGGTTTATAGATGGTATCCGCCTTGTTGGTGGCGACCAGTTCCACTTCGCCCTCAAAAATATCTTTCAATTGCGGGATCAGGCTGTCAACTCTTTGAGCCGGAGCGATACCGAAAAGATCGCACTCTTTGAGTTCCATTTCCCTGCGGAGGCGTCCGGTGAGAGCTTTGGCATCATTTGCCGGCAGAATATTTTTGGTCAGTGACCAGTCGGTTTCCGGCAGCGGAGCATCGGTCAGCAAGGTTACTGTATGGAGCTTTTTGCCGGGAACAGCCAGAAGCTTTTGTAATTTATCTTCCGGAAATTCAAAAAGTTCTCCGGCGGAAAACCCGAGATTTTCCAGCAGACGCACCGCATCATATCCCGCCTGGATGAGAATGGGACTTACCGCATTGTCAAAACGGTTCTCATGGGCTCGCGGATTACTTACATCTGCTTCAAAATGGTTGCGGCAGGCGATCATGGAAACGATCGAAACTGCACCGGGGAGAAGTTTTTCCAAATCGATACCGAGCTTTTCCCTGACGGTCTGCGCCGAGGCGACCAGCACATTATCCGCGCCCCAGTTGGCTGCCATCGCCCGGAGTTTTTCAAAAACACCCCGGTGAAATGGTGCATCTTTGACCGACGGATTGGAAACAAAGTGACGTTTGCGGCGGGGGGCATTGGTGTATTCTTGGTCAAAGTAACGCAGATAACGGGGCAGGCAGTAACGCTGGCAGGAACCCATTTCACCGGCACGTTTGCCGTATTTCACCGTTGCATCCATGATGACTTTTTCATCGACATGTTCCGGGATCGGCAGATCCAGATCGAGGTCAAAGTGTTCACCCCATGCGCATCGCCAGAGATTTTTATTGGCATAACGGTAAACTTTATCTTCGATTTTTACTTCATTCCAGCCGTTGATCTCTTTGCTCAATGCTCCGGAACGGCATTCGCGTTTACAGATCATACAGCTGTCGCAGACACTGCCGGGTTCCAACAGAGGCGCAGGGGTCAATTCGGCATCGGTGATGATGCTTACAAAACGCTGATGGGCTCCGAATTCCGGAGTGATGGCAAGACCGTTGTAGCCGAATTCAGCCAATCCTGCCGCTACAGCTCCGTGCATGTGGGAAACATCCGGGGCAAACTGGGCGGTGAGATCTTTGTATCCGCGGTAACGCCAGATATTTGATGAAGCTATGGGAACTGCCTGAAATCCGAGTTTTTCCAGAAAGCAGCTCATCCGGTAACTCATATCATCCAGCCGCCAGTTCATGGAATATTGTATGGCGTATGGTCCGATGATCTGCGGGTGTTCGATACCGCCTCTTTCCATTGCCGCATCGGGATGGTGGACAGCCAGCATGATGACTGAACGTGCCGCCGGCATAATACCTTGAGGGCTCATTTTCAGCGGAGCATTGGCAAAGCGTTCAATATTGGCGATACCGACCAGATCGGCACGCAGAGTTTCCAGTGCATAGCGTTTGATTTCCACTGTGTCCGGGGTGTCGATCTGATAACGGCTGTTTACGGGAGGCTGATAACTCATTTTTTTACTCCTTGAGGTTATTTTGTTTTGATGAGGTTATTTTGTTTTGATGTTAATATATCTTTGCTGATATTTGATTTCAAGGCAAAATGGTGCTATATTAATCTTAAAAAGGGACAATGGTATTTGAAAAACAGACAAAATGCAGAAATTAACCACACCTTACCGCAGTTCGCCGTCCGCAATGAAGTGCTACTATCAAGACGGCAATACCAGTTTTTTTCATGCACCGCATCAGAAGAATCTTTATATGCGCCATTGTGCGCCTGATGCAGCCGGATTGCTGTCGGTGCTGCTGATCTGCCGGACACTGGCACTGCCGGGGGATTGGCACCGCAAGATAAATCCGGATTATCTGGGCATAACCTGGATCCACTCCGGAGAAACTCTGGTCAGGATCAATGATGAATCATTTGTTGCGGAAGCCGGGGATCTTTTTTTATTGCCGCCGGGAAGTGATTACGAATTCGGCACCCGTACAGAAGCGGTGCGTTCCGGAATCATAGTGCAGGGGAGCGTTGTGGAAGCTGTTCTCATGAATCTGCGGGGCAAAAATATTTTTTCCGGTATCGAAGCAAAGTTTGCAGAGGAGAAGATGGAGAGGTTTTTCACCGGAAAAGATGCCGGTGAACATCAATTGTCGCTGTGGAGCTTTGATCTGCTTGCCATGCTGAAAAATAATAAGAGTGTTTCTCCACTGCCGCAGGAGCTGCAAAAGGCGGTACAGAAGATAAAGAAGCATCCGGAAATGCCGCTGTCACTGGAAAGTCTTTCCCGGGAAGCCGGGGTATCTTCCCGGACATTGACCAGATTGTTTCAGAAACATCTGCAAATGCCGCCGCACCGGTATCTGATCAGGGAAAGGATGCAGAGAGCTTGCGCTATGCTTGAATTCGGAGAACTTTCCATCAAAGAGATCGCCATTACAGTCGGTTATCCGGATGTGCTGAATTTTTCCACCGGCTTCAGGCAATTTTTCGGCTGTTCTCCATCGGAATACCGCTTGCGCAAGAGCCGGAATGCCATTTTTCCAACAGAGCTGCACCTCGATTGAACTGCGCGATTCAATGTGGTCGATTTGGCACACTATGCGGATATTTCAATTATGAAATATCTGTTGTTATCCTGATTTATAAGTTGCAATGCGACGCCGCAGGTCATTTTTCCTTGCGGTTCAGGTACTCTTTTTCAATAGAGCGATAATATATCTCGTCAGCGGGAAATTACACTTTGCTCCGGTTTTGTGTCAGTTTTGACCGGAGTTAAAACATAGTAAAAATTATTCTCCATCAACTCCCATGCCCCGGGAGCCAATAAGCCTGCTCCCGGCAGCAGCAGCAGCCAGCTGCCGATCGCATCCAGAGTACCGATGGAACTCAAAGAATAACCGGTGGTCTTATTATAAGGTTCAAAACCATCCTTGAAGGCGATGATTGTCAGATTCTCATTGCGCGGTACTTCCAGTTCAGCAGGCACTTTCACTTCTTTCCCGTTGACGATTACCGTTGCGTCAGCCGGAGTTCCATTGATGTAAACACTTTGAGTGGAAGGAGCAAAAAAAGAACAACCACTGATAATCGACACCATTGATGCCGCCAGAATAAACCTTACTGATTTTTTTACCATTTCATTTCTCCGTTATATTCAGAATACAGTGCTGTGACTTTTTAATATAGCATAACTTTATGTTGAAATCAAAAGGTAATGTCCCGAATTTTGTGAAGCTGAAATATAAATTTGCAAAAAACATAATTTTCAATGTATGAAACATATCACCCAAACAGCGATTTGTCAACTGTCAAATCACGGTTTGTTTTCTATGGGTTCATGTATTCGTCTTCGCTTACGGTAGGCCGCGACAAGGCGTGCGACAATGTCGGGTTTT
>JAZSIZ010000123.1:0-19783 GCA_045534015.1 Victivallaceae bacterium
CGCACACTGTATACTCAAGACCAAATCCAAATAGTCGAAAGAAAACTGTCAAAATCGATGTTTGTCAGACTAAACGCACGATTTTCTACCCTCAACGTGCATTTACTATTACAAACGTGCGTTTACTTTGTCAATTCACCATTTATTTTTCCCGCAGTTTCATATTGGTTTAATCTGATGACACGCGGCTGAAAAATCAGGGCTGCTGCAAAACATTTCTTTGCAGCAACCCGGGAAGCTTATCTATTCAAATAGAACCTTTCAGCATTAAGACGCAAAATTTTCAACAAATCCTCATCGCTGATTTCAGCGTGGAGCAGCATACCGAGCATACAGCGGGGATCTATCCAGTAGATGTCAGACCCGAACATGATACGGTCGGCACCGATATCTTTCAACGCATGGTCGATAAATCCATTGTGGAAAAGGTCTCCGGCAAGGTCGCCCATCGCCTGCGGATGTTTATTGATCATTTCCGCCGCCAGACCGAATCCATTGGGTCTGCCGCCGGTGTGACCGAAACAGAATTTAGCTCCGGGGTAAGCGGTCAGATACTTGTCGAATTTTTCCGCAGTGGAGTGGATCTGGGTCGGGTTGTAATAAGATTCTCCCCAGCTGTGGGTCATGACCGGTTTGCCGTAACGGGCGGCAATCTCATAGACTTTTTCATACTCCGGAGCATCGGCATCGGTTCGGTGTGACGGGGGATGGATCTTGATACCGATACAAAGCGGATCTTTCAGAGCCTTTTCCAGAGCTGCCAGAGAAATTTCGACCTTGCGCGGATCATATCCCTCAAAATAGAAGATATGCCCCTTGGAATCTTCACAGAACTGCCGTTTTTCGTGGGCGGGGAATTTTTCCACATTGCCGATGGTATTGCTGGGGGACATCAGCATGATATCCGAACCGAAAAACTTCATCTTCTGTTCCCAGTCGCTCCACACTTCCGCAACATGGGAGAACGGGAAGCGGCGGCTGGTGTTTTCATCTGCCGTATGGCTGTGGGCATCAATGATGATCCGGGGAATAACCGGAGTGGCAACTTCCGCCGGAATAATCTCTTTTTCGCCCAGAATTTTACGCAGGTTGTTTCCGGCAATGGCGCATTTATCTTCCCATGAGATCGCCGCCAGTACTAAAGGCCCCAGAGCCTGACCGGGATCAAGGTACGGAGCCATCGTACCGTAAAGCAGTTTACCGGTCAAACCTTCACTGACCTTTTCTTCAATGAAGCAGACATTGCACACATTGGCAGTGGCAACATAAATATTCTGATAATCCCGGATGAGCCGGGTGATCTCATTGTAATGATAAAGCATTTTCTGATCGCCGGAAGCGATGATGAAATTCACCTCCGGTTCAGCTTTTGCCATCGCTTCGATCTCTTCAAAGGTGTGTTTGGTCTGCATCACCAGCCGGGGATTGCCTGATTCAAAGGAGAACTTCCGGTAATCGGTTGGAATAACTTGATTCACGTCATCCCAGCCGGGTTCCATATCAGAAATGTAACAATCAAGAAATGGTAATGCTTTCTGCACTCCGGCATATTCTGCACGGAATTTTTTCAAACGCTGCAACATGAAAATTTTTCTCCTGTAATATTAAGATTTGCCTCTACAGCTCTTTCATAATATACCCTTGCAAATGATTGTTTCAAGCATTTTTTTCATTTTTTTGCTGTTTTTATGAACAAAACAAGCAAATCACACTTTTATACACTTGCATACAGCTTTTTCCGGTGTATATTTAATCAACACAAATCAAGCATAACAGTATGAAAGAGTAAAAAATGGCAATTCAACTTCCAAAAATCAAAGCGGCTTACATCGGATTATCACTGGAACTTTATCTGCGTACCGGCAGTAAAATCGGGGAATGGCGTGCAGCTTTTGAAAAATGGAGCGGCAAACTGGCGGAAATTGCGGATATCCGCTATAAAAAATTGGTCTTTACTGATGAAGAAGCCGCTGAAGCTGCCGGAGCCATTGCCGCTTCCGGAGCGGAAGTGATCGTGCTTTCTGCAGTTTCCTATACCCCGAGTATGCTGATCGTGCCGCTGATAAAGAAACTGGGGCTGCCGGTGATCATCTGGAGTACACAGGACTCCGCGGTCATTCGCGATGGTTATGAACCGGTGGATCTGACGTTGAATCACACGGTGCAGGGAATTCAGGATGTGACCAATGTGCTGTACCAGTCGGGCATCAGATTTTCCATCGTGACCGGACATTGGGAAGATGAAAAGATTTTGAAAAAACTTGCCGGAGAAGCAGCGGTCATCCGGGCTGCCAATGCCGCAAAAAATATCCGCGTGCTGGCTCTGGGCGGAGCTTTTGCCGGAATGGGGGATTTTGATTATGATCCGGCGGAGTTGAAAGAAAAATGGGGGCCGGAAGTGGTCAACATCGAGGGCGATGAATTTGTGAAAGCGGTCAATATGGTGGATGAGAACGCCGTTATCCGGCGGCATCAGGAGGATCTGCAGAATTTTGAGATCGATCCGTCTTTGCTTGAAGCCACCCATCTGGAATCTATCCGCCGCAAACTTGCCGTGGAAAATCTGCTGGCAAAATATGATTGCAACGCCTTTACCATGAACTTCACCCGTCTGGGCTATGCCGGATTCGGACAATTGCCCTTTTATGCGATCAACTGCCTGATGTCGGAAGGTATCGGTTATGCCGGCGAGGGAGATGCTCTGCGGGCGGCGGCAATGCGTCAATTGATCGAATTGACCGGAGAAGCCAACTTTACGGAAATTTATACGGTGGATTTCCAACGGGATCTTTTCTTCATGTCCCATATGCAGGAATGCAATATCGCCATTGCCCGCAAAGACCGTAAAGTCCGTTTGAAGCAGATGCCGTTCTGGGTGCCCGGTGCGCCGGATTATACCGGAATGTTCTTCACCGCCGAGCCGGGGGATTACACACTGGTCTGTATTACTCCTGATTGCGGAGGCGGTTTCAAAATGGTGGCATTTTCCGGAAATGTACCGGATCTGCCGGTGATCGAAACTTACAATCGTGCATACTGGCTTTTCCATCCATCCAGATCGGTCACAGAGATTCTGGATGATTACAGCATCTTTGGCGGCGCACACCATTTAAGTGCCGTTCCCGGCAACAGAATGACAGATCTGGAAAAACTGGCAAAACAACTCGGATTCACATTCAAATCTCTGGACTGATGAAATGCGGTAAAAAAAATTATTCAGCGACAATAACATCGTATCCTGATTCCGTCAAAGCCGGGACAAAAGCATCTGTAACGATATGATCAATCTCTTCCGGAGCAAACGCAAGAAACGCACCGGATTTTCCGATTTTACTGCTGTCACAAAGCAAAACTCTTTTCCCGGCACGCCCCCCCATTGCCTGACTGATGGCAGCCGACTCCTGTTCATGAGAGAATGCACCGTCTGCCGGCAGCAGAGTGTCGCATCCCATAAAGGCTATATCTACATGAAATTGCCTGAAAGTATTTATTGAAAGCGCACCGTAAAAATCCAGATTTTCCAACCGGAATCTGCCGCCGACCAGATTTATTTCCATGCCCGGCACACCGCCGAGAGTTTCAATAACAGCGAGTGCAGAAGTAATAATCCGCAGCGGAGCTTTGTTTTTCAAAGCAGCAGCAAAATTCATACAGGTAGTACCGCTGTCGATGGCTATAGTCATCCCCGGCTGAACCAGTTGGGCTGCAGCAGAAGCGATCCGCTGTTTTTCCAGACTTTGCAGAGAGGAACGCTGCTCAAAAGTACGTGCAACCAGAGATTTCTGATCGACAGCCCGGATACCGCCAAAGGTACGGACGATCAGATTGTTTTTCTCCATTTCCAGCAAATCCCGGCGCACCGTGGCAATCGATGCCCCGGTCAATTCCACCAGATCGGAAACTTTCAATTCACTTTCTCCTTGCAGACAATCAAGGATCTTTTTCTGCCGGATGTCAAAACAGCGTCCCATAATATTCCACCTTGTAACCACATTGATTTATTTCAGTTCGGTGATAATATAGCACCGGTAAACACTTTTGGCAAATAAAAAAAAGCGGCAGATGACAGAACTCTGCCATCTGCCGCACAGAAAAACAGCAACAAAATCATTTGCAGAATGTTCTGCCGCCATCGACATAAAGCGACTGCGCAGTGATATACGATGCCGCATCAGAGAGCAGAAACAAAGCCGCTCCGGCAATATCTTCCGGTTGTCCGAGACGGCGCAGCGGAACCTCTTTTGCGCCCAATTCAGCGCGTTTTGCCGGATCCGGATGACGCTGTTTGAGCAGATCAGTTTCAATCAGAGAGGGGTGAACTATATTGCAACGGATATTTTCCGGAGCAAAATATTTTGTCACAGCCCGGTTCAAACCTTCCAGACCGGCTTTGGATGCCGCATAGTCGGCACGTCCGCCGCCGCCGGCAACGATCGCCGCAGAACCGATCAGTACAATAGATCCGCCATTGGCATTACGCAGCAATTCGATGGAATTTCTGACCGCAAGGAATGCACCATTCAGGTTTATATCCACGGTGTTTTTCCACTCATCAAAGGTAATGTCACAAAAATTTTTCGGCGAAGTGAATCCTGCATTATATACCAATCCATCGATTTTACCCCACATCTCACCAACTTTGGCAAACATGGCAAGTGTATCACTTTCACTGGTACAATCCGCCTGAAACATTACAGCTTCACGTCCCATGGCTGTTACTTCAGCTCTCAACGCTTCTGACGCTTTCAAGCCATTTTCACTGAAATAACTCCATGCCACATCGGCACCGGCACCGGCGCAGTCACGCACGATCTGCGCTCCGATGCCGCGGGAACCGCCAATTACCAGTATCTTTCTGCCGGAAAGATCGATCTTCATCCGAAAACCTCCTTGACCGAATCTTCAAATTTCTGCAGCACTTCATCAGCTTCTGCCTGATTGATGATCATCGGCGGTTTGACTTTCAACACATTCTTGCGGACACCGCCGGTACCGAGAATAAGACCGTTTTTGAATCCGACAGTACGGACTTTGGTCGCTTCTTCAGTGAGCGGATTGAGTTTTTCATCGGCGAATTCCACACCGATATGCATACCGACCTGACGGATGTCGCCGATCTGGGGATATTTTTCCTGGATCTTGCGCAGACCATCTGCCAGATAAGCACCCATTGCTCTGCCATTGGCAAGCACGCCATTGTCGAAAAGTTCCAACTGTTTGGCGGCACATGCCATGGAAAGAGTCGGATTGGCGAAAGTATGAAGTTCTTCGCTGTCCGGAGCAAAACCTTCGAGTTTATCATGGATAATGATCGCTGCCAGCGGCAAACCGGCTCCGACAGATTTGCCCAGACAGATGATATCGGGAGTAACACCGAAGTAGTTGGCGGCAAAGGTTTCACCGATACGGCCGAAAGTCTGGATCTCATCAAAGATCAGCAATGTTTCAAACTCATCACACAGCTTGCGCAATTCCTGCAGATAACGCTTGGGCAGAATCAACTGTCCGGCACTTGCCTGAACCGGCTCCACGATCACACCGGCCGGTTTACCGGAAACTCCCCGCTGGAAGATTTCACGGGTCATTTTCAAACAGATGTCGATGTAATCTTCAGTACTGACACCAAGCGGATTGCGGTACGTCACCGGGTTGGGAATACGGACAAACGCACGGGTCAGGGGCAGGAAACGGCTGCCGCCGAAAAATTTACCGACCGATTTGGTCGAGATCCATGATGCGCCCATAGAACCGAGAGTTGAACCGTGATAACTGTCAAAAAGAGTAACAAAATCACGGGAGGGCTGAACATTTTTGAATGCGATCTTCATCGCCGCTTCGATCGCAGGTCCGCCGCCGACAGTAAAGGATACACGATTCATTCCTTCCGGTGCGTGACGTGCCAATTCACGGGCAAGATAAAAGCGCATCTTGTTATCAAATCCCTGATGGATATGGGTCATATTGCAGGAATGCTCACGGATGATCGCATTGATGTCATCATTGCAGTATCCCAGAAGCAATGCCCAGCTCTGGCTGGTACAATCGATATAATCCTTGCCGTTGACATCCCAGACCCGGACACCTTTTCCATGATCAAGCACCGGACCTCCACGGGTTCCGCCACCCAAAGTCAAATGAGCTGCGCACTCTTCCAGCTCACGATTGGTCATACTGTAAACTTTTTCCAGCATTTTATCCATTTTGTTTTCTCCTTTTTGCGTTATTATGAGCGTTTGTATCGATTGTACGCATAATATAGCACATTTTTTGAGTGTTTCAAGCATTTTTATACATTTTAACGATTACTAACGAACAAAAAAAGTGTTTTTTTTGATTTTTTATTTGCTTTTGCAATTTCCCCGTGCTATTTTATCTGTAATCGTCAGTAAACATTAATATACCATAATATTGATCAGGGCTATGGATAAACATTTTTTTGCGGCAATCGATCTCGGGGCAACCAGCGGCAGAATAATGCTGGATAAAGGAGACGGAATTCTTCAGGAAATTTACCGTTTTCCCACTCCCATGATCCGCAGGGATGGCGGGGTATTCTGGGATTTTGAAGAACTTTTTTTAGGGATCACCAAGGGTTTGAAGCACCTTGCCGGTCAGACAGACCGCCTGCCCGCTTCCATAAGCTGTGACTCGTGGGCGCAGGATTTCGGTATGCTGGATGAAACCGGTAAGCTGATCTGTACGCCCTTTTCCTACCGTGACGGCAAATGCAAAGTTTCCACGGCTGCAAGGATCGATTATATTGCAGAGAATTTCCCCGAATATCTGCGCCGCTGTGCCAATATTCTGCACATTGCCGATCTGGTACATTTCTTTCTCTGCGGCAAAGCCCGGAGCAACTACTCTCTGGCGGCGATTTCCGGTTTGGATACCGGTCATAAACTTTTTGCTCCGGTCGCGGATTGTGAGATCATCGGTGAAATCAATCATCCTGACTTGAAAGAACTGCATGGTGTACCGGTGATTTCGGGAGCCGGACATGATACCGCCGCCGCTTTTGTCTGCGCTGATCCGGGGGAAAATGAGGTGGCAACTTCCATCGGGACCTGGCAGATGACGGCAGAATACCGGGATCCTGACATACCGGTACCGGAAAATTTCCGCCTGCTCCCCCTGCCCCGCAAAAAGTGTGCAAGAACCAGGGGCGGCATGGGATTATGGCCGTTTCAACAATGCGTAAAACTGTGGAAAGAAAAAAATATCTTCCCCGGATATGCTGTTTTGGATGAAGCGGCAGAAAAATGCGGTATCGATGGTTTTATCGATCCGGATACGCCGGAATTATTCTCCCCGGAAAATATGGAAGATGCCATATTCTCCATAACCGGGAAAAAGCTTTCTCCACCGGAAACGACTGCTTTACTGCTCCGGGGAACCGCAAAAAAAATAGCATCGACCATACAATCTTTTGACAAAGATTTCACCGGATGCATTGCAGTCGGCGGCGGTGTGGGCGGAGCATTTTTCTGCAGGCTGCTGGAAAAAGAATTGTCTTGTCCGCTGACCATTGGCAATACTGAAGCTTCGGCAGCCGGAAATATCGCAATACAAAAACAAGTTATGGGTATATAACCGAAAACACAGGAGAGTGCATAATGATGAAATATCTCACAATCGCCGCCGCTGCCGTACTGACATCAACAGCTATTTCCGGAGCTGAACTTCTGCCCGGCAGGGAATGGAAATTTTCCAAAACCTGGAATGCCGCCGGAAACCTGACCAAACTGGGTGACGGTACTTATCAACTGGAAAATACCGGCAATACCGGCAGTGTGACCATCCACTGCGCCGAGAGCGAATACACCATCACCCCCGGAAAACATTATCTGGTATCAGTGGATATGGAACACTCCAATCCGGAAACAAAAAGTACACTTTTCGTAGCTCTTCCCGGAGCGCGCCGGGTGCGTAAACCGGAATTGCGCACACCGAATACTGCCGGCAGCCATGCGGCAATCGAATTTGTCGCCCGTCCGGATGAGCGGCGTCTTGCCGTATATCTCACACTTTCCGGTACCGGAAAATCCAAAATCAAAAGCATCCGCATTGAGGAGATCGCTCCCGGCAATGATCTTATCCAGCGGCGTGGTATCAACTGGAACTTCATTGCCGCCCCCGGAGCCAAAGGAAAAATGAGCCGTCCGGAAGATGGTTCTTTACTGATTGAAAAAAGCGGGGGCAATGCTCATGTCATGGGTTACCTGACACTGCCTTATCCCATCAAATCCGGCAGAAGCTACCGGGTGACAATGACCGGCAAACGTTCCGCCGGAGTTCAACGCTGGGGACTGATGAGCCACACCGGCAGTCAGCGTTCCTGGCCCAGCCGTCCCGCTGCCGGAAAAGCCGGTGAGCCGGAAAAAGTTTCTCTGGAAATTACAGCAGGGGCAAACGACAACGGTCTGCGAATCTATGCAGTGCTTCACAGTGCCGGTACACTTAATGTGACAAGTGTGGTAGTGGAAGAGCTTTCCACCCGCAAAGAGATTCTTGCCGGAAGAATTTGGACAGGCAATCCGAAAAATACCGGCAGAGCGGTAAAAAACAGCGACGGCAGTTGGAGTCTGGAGAAAACCGGCGACAAAGGTTCTCTGGTTTTTGCCCATCACGGCTTTTTCAAAGTCGTTCCCGGCAAACATTACCTGGTGGAGTGGCAGATTGATCTTGCTCCCGGTCAGAAAGTCAATTCCATGACCTATCTGCCCCGCAAACCAAAAGCCCGCGCTCCGTGGCCCGGCGGCAAAGTTTTTTCCACTGCCGGAAAGGTGAATGTGACCCAGATCGTTACTGCGCAGGAGGGGGAAAACGAAATGCGGGTCAATCTGGTAGTTGACGGCAAAGCCGGAAAAACCACCGTTTACGGATGTGCAATCACCGAGCTTGATGATGAAGAATTGCAGAAACTTGCTCCGGCAAAATAATAAAGGATCGCAAAAATGAAGAAATTTTTTCTGTTGACTGCGTTGTTTTGTTCCATTGTTCTTTTCGGGGAGAACCTGCTGCCTGAAGCTCGTTGGGTTGCCAATCCTTCCGGTTCTACCGGAAAGGCGGTAAAACAGGATGATGGTTCATATACTGTGCAGAAAGATTCCGGCAAGGGAGCTGTGGTCTTTACCCATCACGGCTTTTTCAAAGTTGTTCCAGGCAAAAAATATCTGGTGGAGTGGGACGTGATGCTTCCTGCCGGGCAGAGTGCCGGAACCATGGCATATCTGCCCCGCAAACCCAAAGCCCGCACCCCGTGGCCCGGCGGCGGCAGAGTAACCGGGAACGGCAAATGGCAGAAGGTTTCTCAACTGATTGATGCGGAAGATGGAGAAGTCAGCATCCGTCTGCACCTGGTAATCAGCGGTTCAGCCGGAACCATGTTTGTCAAAAGCTGTACGATCACTGAAGTCGAGGGGGAATCTCTGCTTCCGGTACTCAATTGGGTCGCCAATCCTGCCAATACGGTGGGTAAAGCGGTAAAGCAGAGTGACGGCAGCTATCTGGTGGAAAAAGGTGAAGACCGCGGCTATCTGATCTTCACCCATCTGGGAGGTGCAAAAAAGATCGCATCCGGCAAATTTTATCAGATTGAGTGGGATGTTACCGCGGATGTGGGAATGACGATTGGTTCGATGGTCTATCTGCCCCGTAAACCCAAAGCCCGTTCACCATGGCCAACCGGAGAAGCGTTTTTCGGCACCGGAAAAAGCAGTAAAGTCATCCATTATCTTGAAGTAAAGCCCGATGAATCTGCCGCCCAGTACCATCTTGTGATCAGGGGCAATGCCGGCAGGTGTGTGATCAAAAGCTGCAGTGTCAAAGAGATTAGTGAGGCGGAGTACCGCAAGGCGACCGCGCCGAAACTGTTGACAAAAAAGTTTTTTGAGGGTGAAGTGCTGAAAAAACATTGGAAGGTGTTCAACTTCAAAAATGATCTTCCGGCCGCCGGACGCAAGGGATATTATTACAATGCTTACGAGCGCAGCGGAATAATTTGCAAAGAGTTGGACTGGAAAGCCGATGAGGTCAAAATGATCGAATTATCCGCTTCCAGCGATCAGCCGGTGGTTTTCCGGATGGATTTTGTTGCCGATGACAAGGGTAAACGCCGTACCAGTTATTTGACCTATGTTTCCCATGGTGACGGCAAACTTCATGATTTGCGTTTTGAAGTCGGTAATGATCCCAGTTGGACCGGTACGATCAGAGAGATAAAGATCACATGCATTGCCGATGGCGGCAAAGTTGGTTTTGAAAGACTTCATGCCCGGAAAGAGGATAATATAATTCCCTTTGCCGGAAATGCAGCTCCGGTGAAAAAAGTGGAAAACATCCGTCCCCGGGGAAAATATCTGCTCAAAAATGCCGCCGGAGCGGAATTGAAAATTTTTGACCGCAGCGACAAAGTGATCTTCCGGGTCAAAGCGGACAAAACTGAAATGGAATTCACCGCTCCGGAATTGACCGTCCGTGCGGAACTGATCAATGCTCCCGAAAATGCCTCCATACAGCTGCTCCGGTTGCGTCCGATGGAACTGCCGGAAATCTACTGGCGGGGCGAATGGCTCTGGTGTCAGAATGGTTTCGGACCGAACAACACCAATGTCTGGTTTGAAAAAGTTATCGATTTGAAATCTGCTCCGGAAGTGGCACAGGCGGTGATGACAGCTGATGATTTTCTGGAATTTTTCATCAACGGCAAAAAAGTGGGAGACGGTAATCAGCATTGGGCTGCTCCTGTCCGTTTTGATATTGCCAAATATCTTACCCCCGGCAAAAATCAGATCGTGGTAAAAGCTCACAATGTAGGAGCATGGGGTGGATTTATCGGAGAAATCTACATCCGTGAAACCGGCGTTGACCGCTTCTACCCGACCGGCAAAGATTGGCTCTGCCACGTCGGCGGAAACACCATGCCGGATAAATTTTCAACAAACGCATTTCTGCTTGGCCCGCCGCCTGCCCCGCCATGGGGAACCCGTACCGGTTATCTGTATATCGGCCCCAAAAGCAAAGTCCGACTGATCAAAGCCGGTACCGGATCTTTCACAATCAGGGTGCTGGATGAAATTCCGGCGGATCTGCAGAAATTGACCTTTAATGCCGGCGGTAAAACGGTGGAAGGCATCATCACACCATCCACCGGCAAATGGAAAAAAGGTGAATCAGTGACCGTAACGGTGCGTCTGCCGCTGAATCCGGAAACCGTCACCGATATATCTCTGTCATCCGATATCATTGAAGTGGTGGGAAATCCGGTTGTCGCCAATATCCTGCCGAGGAAAAAAGTTGTTCCCTCTCCGGTAACTGCCAGAGTGGTCAATACCGGCAGACGGTCATATATTGATATCAACGGTGAAAAGTATAATCCAATATATTATGACGGCTACAAAGGTCCGGAAAAAGATTGGATGCTCCGGGATGCTGTTGCAGGAGGCTGCCGCATCGTCCGTACCGGCATCCACTTTGACACCATCTGGCAAGCTCCGGGAGAACTGGATTTTACCGCATTGGATAAGCTGATGGATTCCTTTGCATTGAATTGTCCTGATATGAAAGTGATCCTCCATGTCCGGCTTGCCATGCCCCAGTGGTGGTGTGATGCCAATCCGGATGAGGTGGTGCGTTATGACCGTGATCAACCGATCCGTCCTTATCAGGATCGTCAGGCACTGGCATCCAAAAGGTGGCAGAAAGAAGCATCTGTTGTCCTGCGGGAATTGATCCGTTATATTCTTAAATCTCCCTATGCCGATAAAATCTTTGCCATCGGTCTGGCTGAAGGGTGGAACAGCGAATGGTTCTGGACATATTCAGACCGTTTCAATCAATCAGCATACAGCGGTTACAGTTTCGCCGATTACGCAACCTTCGCCGGCTATCTCAAAGAGCGTTACAAAACCAATGAGGCTTTTGCAAAAGCGTGGAATACCCCCGGACTTACTTTTGAAAACTTCACGATCCCTCCGAGACAGGAACTTGATAAAGCCAGCATGATAACCCTGCTTGATCCGGTGAAAGATCGCAAGATCATCGATTGGTACATATTCCGGAACCGCTCCATCGGAGAAGCTATCGAAGCATTCGGCAAGGTGGTCAAGGAAGAAACTCAAAACAAGTGGCTGGTCGGAGTCTATTACGGATATTTCCAGATGTTCTGCGGCATCTATCACCGTCTGCAATCGGTCGGTCATCTGGATGTGGAACGCCTCTCCCGTTCACCGTATGTGGATATTTTCTGGGCACCATCCAATTACAATCTGCGCCGCCCCGGACTTGCAGACGGCATCATGCAGGCAGCTGAAAACCTTTCCGCTCACGGGAAACTGGTCGTTGTAGAACAGGACATGCGTACATTCTGCGAAAATGACCACTATGAAGCCGGCAGGATGCGTACAGTAGAATTGACTGTAGGAGCCTTTGAAAGAGCTTTCGGTCTGCTTCTTTCCCGTGGTGTTGCCACTCACTGGCTGGCAATGCACGAATCGTGGTTCCGGGAAAAAGTTCTTTTGGAATTGATGGCACATCAGCAGAAAGTTTACAGCTCTCTGCCGCCGGTAAAAGGAACTACCCCGACTGAAATATGTATTGTCAGCGATACAAAAAGCGCATTCTACACCAAACATAATCTGGGAGACAATCCGCACCGATCCACTGTTTATCAGCTGGTAGCAAATTTCAACTTTGTCGGCGCACCTTTCAACCACCTCTTTGTGCAGGATCTGCTTGAACCCGGTCTGATCAAACCGCATAAATTTTATATCATGACCAATATCCTGAATTTGAGCAGACAGGATCAGGAAAAACTCATGGCACGCTTTGAACAGGAAAAAGCGACTGTACTCTGGCTTTACGCCGCCGGAATCAGTACCGAAGAATCCGGTCCGAGTGCAGAATTGATGAGCAGAACTCTCGGTATAAAGTTTGTTCTGGATAATCAGAAACGTATTCCGGAAATGACCCTGATTCCGGAGCTTGGTGGTGGAAAAGTCCGTAACCCCATCCAATCCGGCCCATGGTTTCTGCCGGTGAGTGGTTTTGATAAAGTGTTGGGCAAAGACAGCAAAAATCAGCCGATGCTGGTAAAATGGCAGAATGGAAATGTCACCAACTATTTTTCAGTAATCATGCATCCGGGGAACGATCTTCTGCGGAAACTTGCCCGAAAAGCCGGAGTTCACCTCTATACCGGAACTTCAGCAGACCCGGTACTTGCCGGTAATGATGTGGTGTTTCTGCATGCCGCCGGAAACGGTCCCAAAGAGATAATTCTGCCCCCGGACTGTAAAGCAAGAGCAATAGCCGGTCCTGTAACCGGAGAATTTACCGGTGTCATCAGATTTGATGCAGCCATCGGCAGAACTTATGGCTTTCTGGTGGAAAAAAAGTAAGAACTGACGGACTGGATCATGAATAAATTCAATGTAAAAAAATTCCGCAATCCGGATGCCGAATTCTATCCCGGCTATTTCTGGGTACTCAACACTCCGATGACAGAGAAAAATCTTTTATCCATGCTCCGGGATATGAATTCTCATGGTGCAAAAACAATCTGTATTCATCCGTCTCCACGCAACTGGTCAAAAAATTCTCTTGCCGAACCGGATTATCTTTCAGATGAATATCTGGAGTTGATGGATAAAGTCCATGCGGAAGCGGAAAAACTGGGCATGCACTCATACTTTTACGATGAGGGCGGTTTTCCAGCCGGAACCTCGGTAGGTGATGTACTGGCTTCCGATCCGGAAAAATTTTCCCGGCAATTGGTGGAAAAGGATAAAAAAAGCGGAAAATTTGTCATCAGAAATGAATACAACAGCGACTATGCCTATTTCTATCCCCCAAAAGGCTACCCGAATCTGTTGGAAAAAGGCTGCGGAGAACGCTTCATAGAGGTCAGTCATGAAAAACTCAAAACCGTTCTGGGCAAATATTTCGGAAAAACCATTCTCTATACTTTCGATGATGAAGCTGCTCTGCCTGGATATTTCAACACCGGTGCAATCGGATGGTGTTCTGATTTCAGCGATGAATTCTACCGGAGGAAAGGATACCGGATCGAACCGTTTTTTGAGCAGATAATACGGATCCCCGGAAAAACTGACACACCTGAAACTCTCCGGCACCGTATCGATTACTGCGATGTGCGGTCTCAACTTTTTGTGGAAAGATTTTTCATCCCGCTGCGGGATTGGGCAAGAAAAAATCATCTTGCTTCCGGCGGACATCTCGGCGGCGAAGATTCAGTGGAAGGCAACCTTTACTTCTGTTACGGTCACATCATCCGGGCATTGCGGGCAATGGATCTGCCGGGGGTGGATATTATCTGGCGGCAGATCTATCCGGAAACTTTGCCACGGCACAAGAAAGCAGTGATTCACAAGCAGACTTTCGGTACAATAAGCACCGCAGCCAAAGATGCGCCGTTTACCAAATATGCATCATCGGTGGCTCATCAGGCAGGACACAACAATGTAATGAGTGAAGACTTTGCCGCATATGGGGCAGGATTGACTCCACAGGCGATGAAAGCAGTGATCGATCATCAATTGGTTCGTGGAGCAAACCACTTTGTTTTCAGCAATATCCCTCATGGTTACTACGGTAAAATGCTTTCTGCCGGATGCCGTCCGAAGTTCGGCAAATATCATCCGTTCTGGGATTGGTTCGACCTTATCCACAGCTATATAGCACGCTTATCCTCCCTGTTGCAAATGGGTAAACCGCAAATCGACACGCTGGTTTATATGGATATCCGCTCTATATGGTGCGGAGGAAAAACCATGAAAGAAGCCGCAAAAATCCACTATTCTTCAGCGAAAAAACTGCTGGAAAGACAAGTTGATTTTGATTTTGCCGATGACGATGCTCTGATTTCCGGAAAAATCGAAGGAAACCGTTTCCGGGTCGGCAGGATGAGCTATCGCACTTTAGTTATCCCGCCGACACAATGGATGGATGAAAAAGCCGCAAAAATGGTGGCAAAATTCCGTCAAAATGGCGGAAGAGTATTCACTACCGATGAAATAAATCAAATAGAACCTACTCTTGAAATAACTCCGGCACACCCGGATTTGCGGGTTACGAAACGGAAAAATGGAAATGAAACACTCTATTTTATAACCAGTGAAAGTCCGCGGGATATAAAATGTACCCTCAATATTCCTGAAAGCGGCGAAAGGCAGATATTTGATGCCTGGAGCGGCAGGCGTTTCCATTATCCGGTTACCGGAAAAAAACTGAAATGGCATTTCTGTCCATTCGGTTCTCTGGCGTTGATGATCAATTCTGAAACGAAAGCAGATGAGGATTATCCTGTATTCAAACCGGGCAGAAAGAAAATAAATCTGGTTGACAACTGGACCATCCAACCGGTCAGAAAATGTATCTATAATGAAGACACGTACTCAATAGACACTATCGATGCAGATCCGATTCCGGCAAGAACCGGTGATTGGCGGGGTATTTTAGGAGAGTGGTTCAGTGGTGAAGCGATCTACAGAGTTGAATTCGATTCCCCGTCGGATAAACCGGCGAAACTGTCTCTCGGAAAAGTGTGCTATGTTGCCAAGGTGGAACTAAATGGAAAAGTTCTGGGCAGATCATTTTCTGACACTGCAGAATTTTTTACAAACGGAGTGCTGCGGAAAGGTAAAAATATTCTGAAAATCCAGGTAGTCAATACCGGTGCTAATGCGATTCTTGATCCAGAAGTAGTTCAATACTGGAAAGAAAACTTCCCGGCTTCAGAATATCAGGAAATGAATTATGCCTTTGAAAGAGAAAGTCTTATATCCGGTTTGCTCGGTCCGGTAACGTTGCATTTTGCAGCCAAATAACAACTCAAACAGGGATCAGGCAATGGCATTATGTACGAATTGATCTGCGTGACATACGTTTTCCCGGTATGAACTCCGATTCCGTCAAAGGTGATCTTATCGGCAGAAAAAAGCAAAAACTGTACACAGGATCAATGTTGCCGTATTTCCGGATGATTTTTCAGGAAAAATTGAAATCTGATGCAAATCCGCAATCAAGCAGCATTGTGCCGTCACTTATATCTGCATGACTTAAAATCAGTGTTCTCCGGCGTTCAGGAATCAATGACGGAATATCTATTTCAAAATCTGTCAGAAAATTCTGCGCAGACAGAATATCCTGTAATGCTCCGGCAACCATATCCAGTTTGCCAAAGCTTTCACCGCTGCCGAAAAAAATGATTACCGCATGGATACATTTTTCATTTACCGGCTGTTTCAAAAACCAGATATAATCACGACAGCCGCCTTTTCCGCCAGAAAGCAATCCGTCAGCTGCCTCAATCAACTTTTTGACAATATCAGCACAACCGCAGGCCCAAAGATCATGAAAGTGAAGATGAAGCATAAACACACAGCCGCCATTATTCTTTTCAAGGTGTTTCAGCGCAGTACAATCGATCAAATATTCCAGTGTATGATACCGGCAGAAACTTTGCAGCCGGTCAAGAGCAAGCAGCTTTTGTTCCGGATAGATATTGTAATTGCTCTGACGGTAAACATCACAGGTATTGAAATGTTTTATCATAACCTTTTCTCCACAAATGCGGTGCTGCCGTCAGACAGATCTTCTCTCACAACAATAACACGAGTGCAAATTTCGGCGATGCAATTGCAAAAATAACAAAGCATACATTCAAAAAACATAAATCACAAACTGTCTCAAAAAAAGCTTATGTGTAATATATCACATATCATAACCAAATACAAACCGTAACAGTAATGATATTCAACTTTTGCTCTTCCGGCGTGATGATACACTCCTAACTCCCCCTCCCCTCCCGGCAAAATAAGGATTGCAAGAAAATCAGGACGCCCCGTATGGATCACCGGCACACACCACGCATTAAGCATCGCACCGTTGTTGTCTCTGGTTACACAAAAGACAGCATTGCCACGGTTGTAAAGGCGAGCTTCTACATGGGAATCCTGATAAGACTCTGCCAGCATATTTGCCGTATCTGTGATGCAAACTCCCTTGCCGGGAAGGATAACAGGCGGCAGCTCAAATTTGATTTTGCAAGATTTAAGAATACTGGAGATGAATTCAGAATGTTCACTCATAGTAATACCTCATATAAGTTGTTATTGTTAAAAAAGAACAAATTCCAACTCAACATTTGAGAGGATGTTGGGACATCACTTTCCCGGTAATTATTATGAGTTCGTTTTTCTTGGAACGATACTGATAAACCACTGTTTCGCCACTCAAGGCGTTAACTTTTCGACTGGTAAGCCGAAGTCTGAATAATATTTGCGTTCACGGCATCTGCCGCAAACAGGTTTTCCGTTTCGATTCCTTCAGACTTTTCTTCAAACTTGATTCGGTTGTCAAACAGCCACGTTTTTGAGAGGAACCGCTATCCTGTAACTGCTATCTAATGCGCCCCCGAAACAAAAATCTTATGCCGCTTTTGCAAAATTTTTGAAAAAAAACAGCAGATACAGCAGAAAAAACAGGGATTTTTTCTGAAAAAGTTGAAATAAACGACTTGCATATTTTACGATATTGTATTATCTTAAAACAAAACGATGTGCTATTTTAATTTGGAGAGGATTATGAAACGGGGTCTGCAAGGACGTTATGAAACAGTCAGTACGGTCGGGGAAACGGTAAAAGCCTTTATTCCCAATCCGTTGCCGCCGTTTCCGGCATTGGAGATTACGGGAGATTTGCAGAAAAAGCTGGATGAAGCCGCTTTCCTCTTGGGCAAACTTGATGGTTCAGCAAATCTTCTCCCGGATGTCGGAATATTCCTCTATATGTTTATCCGAAAAGAAGCGGTACTGTCTTCGCAAATTGAAGGTACGCAGTCATCCTTGTCGGACTTGCTTTTGTTTGAACTCAAGGAGAAACCGGGAGTTCCCATTGATGATGTTCAGGAAGTCAGCAATTATGTTGCGGCGATGACTTACGGCTTGAAGCGTTTGGAAGAGGGATTCCCGCTTTCATTGCGTTTGCTTCGGGAAATCCACGCTGAATTGCTTGCCAAAGGGCGTGGCAGCGGCAAAAATCCGGGAGAATTCCGTCACAGCCAGAACTGGATAGGAGGGACCCGTCCGGGCAATGCCTTTTTTGTCCCTCCGCCGCCGGAAGAAGCGGTCAAATGTATGGGGGAACTGGAAAAGTTCTTGCACGATGACAATGTTCCGCTTCTGGTCAAAGCAGCCTTGAGCCATGTTCAGTTTGAAACCATTCACCCATTCCTTGACGGTAACGGCAGAGTCGGTCGTTTGCTGATTACCTTGCTGCTGTGCAATGGTGGAATGCTGAAACAACCGTTGCTGTATCTGAGCTACTATTTCAAGAGCCACCGGCAGTACTACTATGACTTACTGAACGGCATCCGTGAAAGCGGAGACTGGGAACGTTGGCTGGATTTCTTTTTGGAAGCCGTCATTGAAACAGCCAAAGAGAGCAATGAAATCATTTTGAATCTGCACCAGCAAATTGAAAGTGACAGAGCAAAGATTGCTACACTTGGCAGAGCGGCGAAGTCAGCCTTGACGGTACATCAGGCAATGCTCCGTCATCCTATTGCCGATATTGCCAAACTGAAAGAATTGACCGGTCTTACCAATGCCACCATCGGCAAGATGCTTAATTACCTTCTGGAATTCAACATCATCGAAGAAACCACCGGCAACAAGCGAAATCGGCTATTCTGCTACAATCGGTATATGGAATCATTAAAATTTTAGATAACTCTGGCAACACGTAATTTGCCTATTCCATATCGCTTTTGCCTAAATTGCACTTGGAACATAATGTTTGCAAGTTTTCAAAAACGGTTTCGCCGCCTTTTGACCACGGCAGAATATGGTCAACGTGCAATTCTACCGAAACATCTTTTGCCGGAGATGCTCCACAGGCACAGCACTTAAAATTATCTCGTTGCAATACTTTAAACCTTAATCTCAAATTTATGTCTCTGGATGTTTTGTGCATCGCATTTTCTTTAGAATCGTTACATACATCTTTGGGGGTATTGGGCTCTACACATTTATCTTCGGCAAGAATTTCTGCATCTGAATTAATGAAGTCAACAAATGCTTCTAATGCTTTTCTCCAGCCTCCGAATCTTCGGGCATAACTATTGAGAGAATATTTTGAAATACCGTTCTTTATATCGGTTGTTGTTGGTTGTCTGCCAAGTATAGTCCATACACGCTCAATTTCTTCAAACATTTCCTCGTTTGACATCTTCCGATTCAGATTTAATTTCATTCCAGCAAACTTAAGAACATTATTCCAAGAACCATACTTTCGACATAAAGTTGCACTGTGGTACTTACCATATTTATCATAGCTTTCTCGTGTCGGCGACTCTAAATTTACGATGCCCGCAACTCGTTTTAAATCGGTTATCATTTCTTCATTTGAAATGTTACACTTAAAATTATGACCGACTGTTTCCAAATTACACGCTTCTAATACTTTTTTCCATGAACCAAATCTTTTTCGAAGTGTGCCATGATAATATTTACCATTCAATGAATATTCCCGACCAGTCAATGTTTCTTTACTTAATCTCTGAGCAACATCTTGCACATCTTGAAGCAGGTCTTGGTCTGAAACATTTCTATGGTAATCGTTGAGTTCAAATTTCATATCAATATTCCTCTATACTCCCGGAGCTTGCCGCAAATGCTGAAAACGGTCTATGTAATATTTCAAATCCTTTTTCATAGTCACCAAGTCGGATCGTAGCCATGTCGTTCTGTGAGCCAAGGAGTTG
>JAZSIZ010000089.1:0-31930 GCA_045534015.1 Victivallaceae bacterium
GACGGCGGCGGCTTGCGGGTAATCTCGCGCCTTGCTCCTGCGCCGCAACAGTCGAGTACACAGTACACTCCTGTTGCGTACTCGTCGCAAAACCCGATCTTCCTCCGCAATCCATCCACCGGTTGGAGCAGACCCATGCAGATCTGGTTGAAAAATCACAACTTCTGTGATATATTTTATACATCACAGAAATGTTCATTTTTCTCCCTCTGCTTGGATTTCACAAAATTCGGGACATTATCTATTTTTTGTCATGGATTAATTATACCGCAAAAAATTTATTTCCGCCTTAACCTGTTTGCAAAAATATAGCACAATATTGCAAAACAGGAGATTTTTATAAAAAAAGTAGCATTATAATGGTTGCAAAAATACTTTTGCGGTGTAAAGTATGGACATGGAAAAAAACATCAAAACATTTTATCTGGAAAAACTGCGTCCGGCAGAAGATTTTCCGTTGCGTATCCGGGATACGTACCAAGATGAATCTGCCGAACCGCACACGCATGATTATATCGAAGTCGCACTTGTCCACAATGGCAGAGGCACTCACCTGAATCATTTTTCTGACGGCAGAATTGTCTCCAATACCATCATCAAAGGCGACGTATTCGTCATTCTGCCGGGAGAGATCCATTCATACGCAAACTGCCGCGGCTACCGGGTATACAACTTGTGCATTGGAACTGAATTCTTCAATACTTTGGATTCAGAGATAAAGAGCCTGAATCACTTCAGGGAATTTTTTTCAGCAGACCGCCCGGAAGAAATGCATCAGCTTCATCTGCTTCCGGGAGCATTTCATGCAGCAGAAGAAAAACTGCGACGTCTTTCTCAAAGTCTGCACTCTCCGCTTTCCAGCCGTTTGCTTCACATAAAATTAGCACTTACCGATTTCTTATGTGCCGTCTTTGATACTGAATTACCGGGATGGAATCTGCAAAAAGCAGAAATAAGCACCCGGCTTTTCCGATCGATCATGGCAATGGAAGCTCATCCGGAAAATAAATTTGACCTGAAACGAGTTGCCAGGGAAGCAGGGATGAGCAGTTCCAGTTATGCCCACAAATTCAAACAAATAACCGGAGTTTCGCCGGGAAATTACTGCCTTTTTCTGAAATTGGACAAAGTTCAGAAACTTTTGGAAAATAAAGAAATTTCTCTTACCGAAGTGGCATTATCCTGCGGTTTTTCCGACAGCAACTACATGATCCGGTCTTTCAAAAAACGTTTCGGCATAACTCCTGGCGTCTACCGGACAAATTATCACAAAATAACCAGATAACAAAAAAAGTAATGTCCCGAATTTTGTGAAACTGAAATATAAATTTGCAAAAAAACGTAATTTTTAATGCATGAAACATATCACACAAGCAGCAATTGGTCAACTGCCCAATCACGGTTTGTTTTCTATCGGTGGATGCATCCGTCTTCGCTTACGCTACGCCGCGACAAGGCGTGCGACAAGGTCGGTTTTTGCGACGAGTACGCAGAGGGAGTATACGACTGTATTCGACCTCTGCGGCGCAGGAGCAAGGCGCGAGATTGACCACGATGCGCCACCGCAGTAAAGATTTTTCACAAAATTCGGGACGTTACCACAAAAAAAGAGATCCGGTAAATGGATCTCTTTTTTCATACTGCAAATCAGTGACGACGCTGTTTGGCTTCGCGGCGTTTGATTTCGCTCGGTTTTTCATAGTGCCGGCGATTACGCAGTTCTTTGAGGGTTCCCTCCTTGTCGAGCTTCTTTTTGAGCCGACGCAGTGCGCGGTCGATGACCTCACCTTTTTTGACGCGGACTTCGGTATGCATGGAATTCACCCCCTTTCAAATATTTCAGTTTAACAACACAACATTCTTTAATATATCACAAAATACCGGATAATTCAAGTATCAATATTTAAAAAACAGCAAAATTGGAATATCCCGGTCTGAACTCAACGAAAACGGCGATTCCACAACCTCATTGAGCGTACCGGAATACCACCACTTTAATTGCAGATCATTCAGTGGATACTTCAACCCGGCAGAGTTTATTTTTGCCGCCGGATCAAAACTGAATATAGATACCTGCGTACCGGGAGCAGCTTCAAATTTTCCGGCTCCGGAAAAACTGATAAAATACCCGGTATCTGTATACAAACAGCTGCCGGGAAAATCTTTTGATGCTTCCGCAAATTGTCCGAGATTGCCAAGCAGATGATCTTCTCTGGCTCCGGATGCTCCGAAAACGCCATCCAATTGCCAGCCATGATCCCGGCAGAAACGGAAACTTTTGGCAAGATCGTTGGTTTCCTGTTCAAAAAATTTCACTGCGCAGTCAGCAAAACGCTCTTTCGTTTCCGGAGAAACACTATCCAGATCCCCGACGATCCAATCCGGATCTCTACCGAATGTCAACAGCTTGTCAGCAGCACCGTCACAGCAGATCACCACTTCTGCATTTTTCAGCATTTCCAATAAAATCGGACGGCGTGGAAATTCGCCGTCCGCTAAAATTACTGCCCGTTTCATAATCAGAGGTAATCCATTTTCAGAATTGTCATCCTGCCGGTCGAGCTGTCATAATGAAGCCGGACAAACATCTTGACTTCTCCGGTGATCTCATCAAAATAGACGTTTTTATCCGGATCGGTTTTATGTTCAAGCATATCAAATTTACCGAATGAACACTCTTTGGAAACCATGCCGTCCTCCGCAAGATCAGCAAATTCCACACTGCCATATACAGGTTCATTGAAATTACTGCTGTCTCTTTCCGCAGATATTTTGGTCTGTTCACCATCCACATCACGGATGCTCTGGGCAACCACGACCAGATCAACGATATTCGGAGATGAATATTCCGCAGAAAGCAAATTTATGGTCTTTCCGATGATCTCTTCCTGTGAAGCGTCAGTAGTTTGCACACCAGCAATCCCGCTGTGGAAACCATTTTCCAGACACAGATTATCGTATGACCATTCTATAAAACTGATCCTCCGTGAATACTGTCCGCGATTTCCGGCAAGGAAATTATCTACTATATCATCCAACATCTTCTCATCGGAACCAATAACCTCTTCCCCGTCAGTTTCTTCCGGATCAGGGAATGAACCATCAGCATTACGCTGTGAATTTTTGATAAAATTCACAGGATCTTCGCCGTAGATGATATTCCGGAACAAAGCCTTTATGATCGCCTTGTTGGCTTCCTCATAGTCATTAAAGTTAGGATCACCGGTTCGCAAACGGTTGACATTGATCTTACCGTAACTCTTGAGCCGGTCAGTCATCTTGATCTGTTCAAGGATCGCCGCATCACCATCGGCGTAAGAGGTTCCGTTAATACCCCAGTCATTCTCATGCATACCAAGATACTCATCACCGGTGCCGGTATCAACCTCTTTCAAATTGATCGTCTGCCACTTGTAAGCACGGTGGATGAAACCGATTTCCCATGGACTCATCATCGGTGCATTGCGGATAACTGCAGTGGAAATATGTCCGTTTTTGGTAAATGCCGGCTCTGCTGCGACTTCCCAATCCATCGTGGAATCGGCACCATCGTATTTAGGAGAGAAACCTGTTTTGGTTTTAGCCTTATCAGCATTGAAATTCATCCCATCCTCATCCTCATCCCAATCCCCATCCCCATCCAGACAGGTCAAACGCACCTCATCACCGTCTTCGACATCGACCGCCGGATCAACAAAATTTTTGACAGCAGCAAAGCGTTTCACTTGCAGCCAATCTCCGGCATTAAGATTCTGACGGGGATCGTAGTTGCGGTAACTGCCCAATACGATACCGTTTTTCTCACTTTCCGCAGGTGCGGAATTCAATGTCAATTCAATATCCAGATTTTCAAACTTATGTTCCGGCAAAGTCCGGACATAGTCAACACCAATCTCTTTTCCCAAATTACCATCGTTGGCAGTAAGGATCACCCGGCGGGGTCTGACAGAAAAACTTTCAACTTTGACTTTGACAATTTCAATGGAGCAATCACCCCAGGCAACTTCAGGGCTTCCAAAGTTGTCTGTACCGGAAAGAGCCTTTTCATAGTCAGCACGCGAACCACCATCACTGCTTTGTACGTTAGTAATATCCACATTTCCACTAACATCTTTACCAAAAAAAGCATCTTCAGAAGGAGTGTAGTTAAAAGTCAATCCACCTTCTGCAGAGTGGGAAACTTTCTGCCACATTGCATCATCTGCGGTACTGCTCTTCTTTGCCGGATACGGCTTTGAACCATCGGTGTTTTTCAATTCAGCAGCGGAAAATACCACCGGGTTGATTTTTTCACCGCCATCAGCAGCTTTCCACTCTTTTCCGGAAAACACAATCAATTTATCATTAAGACCGAATTTTTCAATGCTATCGGCATTTGTCAACTTTATATCACACGTGAATGTCCTGGGATCCTCATCTGGATTGCCCTCGGCATCTGGATTGCCCTCGGCATCTGTAGTTTTCTTAACATAGGAAAACTTTACATTTTTGAGAACGACTTCCCGCAGGCGGAATCCAAGTTTAAGCTCATCCCAATCCACATAAGCACGCATAAAATCGGAATCAGAACCAAAATCTTTGTAAATAACATCGGATGTCCCGGGAATTTTTTCTGCCGGATCAAAATTGTAAACATTGCACAATTTGATCATGGGAGCGGCTTTCACATCCAGACCGATAACAAAATTGCCATTCGTTCCCTTCGCAGTGACCTGCGGTTCGGATGTATTGGAAACCAATCCAAAATTCATACCGATTTCGTAAAGATAAGGAGTTTTTTCATTACCGGTATAAAGCGGATGATTTATCTCTGTTTTATCATCGACAGTCTCGGTATCGCCTTTGCCGATCAACTCCAGCCATTTTTCAGCGGCAATATTGGAAGTCGGAATACCGTCTTTATCACAATAATCGTTGAAGTTGGCAGCGATCTGTTTGCGGAATTCAGCCAGTGAAGCAAAAGTACCTTGATCCTTGCCGATAAAACGGAGAAACGGGATCGAAGCGCGCTTATCAACCTCATAATCACGATTCTTATCCAATGGAATAGCATCTTTTACATCACGACTCAAAAGTTCAATAGCTTTTTCGCTGTTGGCATCTGATGCAGAGCAAAATCTGGCATACCACGGATCCGAGCCATCGTAATTTTTAAACCAATTAACGGAACCAGTTTTCAAATCAGTAATATCAATATCAGTCAATTCAGAAATATTGAACCGTGAAATAACTTCATCCTCATCACAATATCCCTCATACTTTCCGGGCATCGGAGAAGCTTCTGCCACACTCTTTCCATTTAATTCCGGCAGGAACCATGTTTCGATCCAACGCTGTTTTTTACTGTCTTCATCTCCTTTGACAGTTGTATAAAGCGCAGTATAAGAGGGTATTTCATCCTCCGCTTTATTTTTCACCACCTCATCAACTCCGTCAAAAAAGCTGCTGCTTTTCTTGACATCCAGACAGACCTCATCAATTTCCCTGCCCCAACGGCAATTATCCGGAGAAAAAACCGGATCATCGCCATCAAGATCCTGATTGTATTTATCCAAATACAGATGTCCACGCATAAATACCGGCGCGGCAATACTGGCAGAATTACCGATCACCTGCCAAGCCGCACGACCGATGATCCGGCGGTCAGAACCGGTTTTCCCATTGGTAAAAAAGACCCAGGTTCCTTTCCAAGTGTGTTTGCTGTCCTTATCCTGATGCTTGAATTTCTGATTAAAACTCAAACAATCGATCTCATTGACCACAGAGTAATTCCCGGGAAGCAGCATCAGGGATTTTTCACCCAGCAGTGCATCTTTGAATTCCTGACCATCTTTACTCACTGCACCATCATCACCGTATTTGGCAAAACTGAAAATATGATCCAGATTTTTCGGCGGCTCACCATTATCATTCTCCCTTGTATACTGGTGAGAGAAAATCATCAAACTGGATGCCGCACGGCTGACCGCCGACAAAGCAAACATACGCGCCTGTGAACGGGCACTGTTGTTTTCCGCCACCTTGCGGTAGTTGATCGAATTTCCTGAAAACGCCAGACCGATCATCAGCAGCAAAGCCAGAAGACCGATGGCGAAAACCAATGCCATTCCACTTTCATTCTTACGGGGAATATATTTCATAAATCATTCTCCTTTCTTGCCCAGCAGTACCGCCCGGCGGAAGGTGTAACCATGTTCAATAAAGATATTGTCTTTTTCTGTCTTGTTTCCGGCGTCCTGCCACTTTTTGAAACTTTCGCGGCTGTCCAGCATACGCAATTCTATTTCCACCAGATACGGAGCAACTTCCGAATTTCCGTTTTTTTCAACAAGATCACTGCCATCGGCAACAAAACGGATCAACTTCAACCCGACTACATTCTCGATCAGATCGACCGAAACAGCATAGGTCTTCACATCCACAGTCGGCTCATCATTACCATCATCCAATTCTTTCCACACTTTTTTGATATGTGTTATCGCTTCTGAACGGGATTTGATCTTGTACCGGCTGCGGCTGCGGCTATTCCGGTTGTCGTATGACGGAAAAAGCTGACTGTAAAAACCTTTTTCTTGCCCGGTATACTTCTGAAGTTGCAGATTCCCGGCATATTTGTTGTCTTTATCTGTCGGATCGACCAGATGAAAACGCACCAGATGACGCTTGTGACCGCCATCCCCCAATGCCATGCAGCTGACAAACCAGATTGAATCCTGCTCATAACCGTCTGTCCCATCATCATCAACGATACCGAATGGTTCATCATCATAATACTCTATCGTTTGCAGACGTGAAGCAAAAAATTCCATTGCAGTACGGGCAGAGGCAAAAGTATCAGTTTTCTGTTCACTGCGCAGCCAGACATTCTGCGCTCCGGAAAAGAGCCGGATGGAGATCGCCAGCAATATGCAGAATACCGCCATTGCCGCCAGCAGCTCGATCAGCGTAAAGAATGATTTATTATATTTTTTCACTGCTGCACCTCAATCCGTTTCTTTCAATTTATACGCTTCGTTGAAAACCTCAAAGCGGAAATACGCCTTTGTCCTTTCCGTATAGGGACGGTCTGCCGGATAACTGATCTCAATAACCAGCGGCAAAACCACTTTATTCAAATCCAGCTCCTTGAGCTTGACATCATCCTTTTTTGCCAAATCGAATTCACTGAAATGCTTCACCTCACCTGCAATATCCACGGGAACAAAAAGCTCATCTGTAAAATTTTCATCTTTATAAACCCGCACGACAGCAGCAAAATCCACATACGGATCATCCTGCGGTCCGGAGAGCTGACGGATAAAATAAAAACCGTTTTCCGCTTCTTTGTCGTAAAACGTCCAGAGATCTTTCTGACCATTTACAACTTCTATTTCCTTAAAATTCACCTTTGGCTCATCAGAACCATCTTCCTTGAAGTCACTCAATTTTTTAATTGTCATCGAACCGAAACCGTCTTCGTTGATATTGAGTGCGGCATTGGCTCTCACATGGGAAATGATCGTTTCCGCCATATCCGCAATACTGTTTTCCGCCATTGCATCGGTGTGATTGCTCAAACCGACCGGAAAAAGCACAAATATACTTGCCATGCCCAGTGACAATATCACGATCGCCAACACAACTTCGATCAAATTGAAACGGTATTTTACAAACTTATTCGTCATCTTCATCGTCCTCCATCGCCAGATAGACCACTTTGCCGGTGATCGGATTAAGTTTCAGCACCAGAAAGTTGTCTTTATTCTGGTATTCATACGCAGAGTCATTTACCTGCGCCTCGGTGAAGAAAAAGAGCAGTGGAGTGTCACCGCCGACCGCACCGCCATAGGGTGTCAGGATCACGCCTTTCCAATTGTCAGCAGTTTTTCCGGTGGCATCAGCCGCCCGCAATCCGTTGAGATCAGCATCGACATCCTCTTTTTTAGTATCTTCCGTTACATAAATATCTGTAAGATTACCTGCTCCGGAAATCGCCTGGTCTGTTTTATCTGCAACGGAGGGCAAATCCTTAAATTTCCCGCTATTATCCCACCAGTCTTTTCCACGCTCCAAAGCAACCAGCATAGCTCCATCAGACATGTTGCTCCACCCGGATCCGGGCACCCAGCCATTGAATACCCATTTGCCGTCATCCTGTTTTTTGACATACGCCAGACGGTAACCGCCATTGCAGTACGGCTTGAGTTTATCATCGGATATTTCATCATATTTTGTCGGCAGGATCATTGCCACATGCTTGCGCGCTGAAGCAGCCTTTGACTGGGCAACCTCCAGACCGGTCTTGAAAACCGATGCCGACTGATCGACCTTGCTGCTGAACATAATCCGGTTGAATGCCGGAACAAAAATACCGATCAAAAGTGCCAGCAAACCGATAACAGCCAGCAATTCGATCAATGTAAACTGGTATTTTGAATATTTTTTCATTACAGTTCCTCCGGGGTATTCCACATTTCCGGCGATACTATAAACTGCAAAAGGAATTTTTTCAACAGGAGAACTCTTAAAAAATGCAAAAAAAACGATTTTTTTTCCGATTTCAGAGATTGTTGCGGTAAATGTCGCAATATCCAGCCTTTTTCTCTGCCGGTAAAGCAAATTCACTCAAGAAACGTTCTATATCATTTTCAGGTGAAAAACGTCTGCTTCTGCCAATCAGCATCACAGTGGCAAGATCGATCCAGACAACTTCCATTGCGCCATCTGAATTGATCCTGAAAAGTTCATTGCGGGGGTGAAAACCACCGTGAACCAATCCGGCGGCATGAAGTTTTGCCAACAGCAAAAGATTTATCCGGATAAACTCATCTTTGAGTTTTTCATCGCAACCGGGAAGTGTGAATTCATGACCGTTACGGTAATCTTCCAGATATTCTGTAATAAAAAATGCCTCTTTCAACCTTACTCCGGAACGCACTTCCCCCAAAGCAACAACTCTTGCCGCCGGAATCCCGGCATCCGCCGCCAGTTTGAATCCGCAATATTCACGATAAGCAAGCGACGGCCGGAAAAGATAACGGAAAAAACGTTTTTCAAAGTAGCGTTTTACCACCACTGGATAGGACGCTCCGGAAATTTCCCGGGACACCAAACGGCACTCTTTGTGCTTCGTATGATAAATATCAGGACAATTCTCCAACACTCCGGAAAAAAGTTTCCCCAGAAACGGGGCAAAATCCTCACAGGAAGAGTGCCAACTGCGAATATATGAATTGCGGACAGATATATTTTCCATAAATGTAAAAAAGTGCAAAAAAAAAATGGAGCCGGCTGCCGGACTCGAACCGGCGACCTGATGATTACAAATCAACTGCGCTACCAACTGAGCCAAGCCGGCACTCCATTGTGATTTAATACAATATACAGCATATTTTCAAAATTGCAAGTAAAAAGAAACAAAACTTCTCTTGTAAATGACCTTTTTTGGATATATTTTAATAATATGAAGAAATTTCTGGAACATAAGTACACAATATGGCTGATATTGATTGCCGCATTGCTTTTGCGTCTGATCCCGGCGGTCAGCGCAATCAGCAATACGGAAAGATTGCTGCGCCCGGACAGTGCCGGTTATCTTGTTCCGGCATATTCTCTGGCAGAAAACGGCATTTATGAGGGGACCCGCCGCCCCCCCGGTTATCCGCTGCTGGCAGCAGCAGTATTTTTTACCGGCGGCTCTCCGGAAGTGCTGGCAATGATTCAAGTGCTTATTTCAGCTGCCTGCTGTATCCCGGTCTATCTGGCGGCAAAAGAGTATGCCGGAAAAGCCTGCGGTAATCTTGCCGCAGCGTTGATGGCACTGAATATAACTGCCATCGCCAATGCGCCATTGATATTGAGCGACACGCTGTTTTCCTTTTTTGCCGCCTGGCAGTTATTCTTTTTCATCCGTTACTGCCGGACAGATAAAATTCAAAATCTGCTGTTTTCAGTCGCAATTGCCGCGACCGCAGTATTGATCCGCCCGATAAATCAGCTTCTTATCATGGTGCTTTGCGTGCTTATTTTCTGCCGTCCCGCTCTTCCGTGGAAAACCAAACTGCTCCACGCTCTTTGCTCCATTTTGCTTTTTGCCGCAGTTATCACGCCGTGGATGTGGCGCAATTATGCCGCCGGAGCAGATTTTGACATTGATTCAAATACCGGAGCGATGCGTCATCAGAATGGAGCTATGCTGCTGGCAAAAGTCAACGGTACCGATTTTGAAAGCGAAAAACAGAAACTTCTGGAAATCGAGGAAAAAACTTTTGAAGATAAAGAACGTTTCCCCGATGAACGCAGCAAAGAAAAATGGCGGAAAAAAGAATTCAAAAGTATGGTAATGAAATATCCATTCACATATTTTTCACAGCACTTCGATTTACGCATACTTCTGCCGGACGTCCCGACTCTGCTGGAAAATTTCGGTCTGACCACCTCTGACCGCGGAACAATGGGAGTATTGAAAAAAGATGGTATTTTTGCCGCAGTAAAACACTATTTCGGTGAAAAATGGTTCTTATATCTGCTGTTACTGCTGCCGCTGCTGATTCCCGTAATGATTCTTTATCTCGGAGCCGGATGGAAAACATTCCTTGATCTGCGGCAGATAAAAAGTAAATATTTTGAACTGCTGCTCCTGCTCGGCTTTGCCGAATATTATTTGTTCCTCCCCGGAGCTATCACCGCCCCGCGTTATCAATTGCCGGCTCTGCCGCTGCTGTGTACTTTTGCCGCAATTGCGATATTAAACTTGTCCAAACGGAAAAATGTTGAACAAAATCCGTCTGCCGAAACTGCCGGAGTGTGAATTCCGCCTGACCACATTACTCGCCATTTCCGCCGGTACCGGAGCTGCCGCCGGAATGGATATTCTGCCTTGGTATACTCTTCTACCCCTGCCGTTTTTACTGTTTTTTCTCAATAAACGGCAAATCAAATTCTGTGTGATCGCCTTTGCCTGCTGTCTGATTTCCGGATTCATCTGCCGCTGTCAGGAACACGAGGCGGCTCAACAACGCCCGCTTTATTATAAGAAAATTTCCGGAACTCTTTACTGTATCGACCGGAAAGTCACCCAAGTTCAGGATCTTTCTCCTCTGAAAACAAACCGATGCATGATCAGATATAAAAATTCAGAGTATGAAGCAACGGTGATGCTTCCGCCGGAGATGAGACTTTCCTATGACCGGGTGTATGAATTTTCCGGTCAGGTAACTCCGGCAAAACCAGCCGGTGTCATCTGCGGAAATGAAGGTATTGCCGGAGAGATACCGCCGCTTTACGGAGATCATCCTCTGGTCGTTGTCAAAGATTTATCCGAATCCGGCAAACGCTTTTCCATATTCAATTGGTTCCTTGATCTGCGTGATATTGCGCTGAAAAGGCTGATATGCAATATTCAGGATCAGGACAATGCAGAAATGGCGGCAAGATTATTTTTCGGAGCAGGCAATGGAGCATCTTCTGAACAAAAGAAAAATTTTGTCGAGTCCGGCACGATCCATCTGTTTTCAGTTTCCGGACTGCATGTAACGCTTTTCGCCGGAATCATCCTGCTGCTTTTATATCCGTTGCCATTTGTCTGGAGATACCGGATAACTGCAATTCTGACATTACTCTATGTTCTTTGCACAGGAGCATCTTTACCGGCAGTAAGAGCCGGTGCAATGTTTATAATCTGGGCAGTCTGCCGCAGTTTCCTTTTCCGGATCACGGCATGGGACACATTGATGATCGTCTGGTGTATATTCGCACTGGCCGATCCGTCAGGAGTCGGTTCGGTTTCAGCACTTTACTCTTTCGGCATCACAGCGGCACTGCTGCTGCTCGCCGGACGTTTCCACGATGCTGCAGAAGCTGAAAAAGCCACCTTCAATCTGATGCCTTCCAACCACAACTTCACCGTAAAACGCCGCAATAAACTGCGCTGGCAAAGAAAATTGCTGATGCCACCAGCATCTGCGATCACAGCATTTGCCGCCGGATGCGGAATTTCTCTCTACCGGCAAACAATCTTTGCCCAGGGAAGCATCCCGGCTAACTTGCTCCTGATTTTAATTACTCCATTCCTTTTCATCGCCATGATAATGAAAATGACGGTCGGTGCATTGGGTGCAATTCCGGATCGCTGCTGTGCATTTCTGCTGGAAAAACTTTTCCATCTGCTTTGCAGTATGACTGAAAGTGTTGCAGATTTTTTTCATCCGTTGGCAGTTCCGAAACCTCCGTTGTGGAGCGTTATACTCTTTTACCTGCTGTTTTTCGGGGCTCTCGGTTTGAAATCACACGCCCGCCGGATCTGCTGCGGCATCGGAGCGGCTGCGGTAATGATTTTAATCTGGATCGATCTGCCGCAAGCACAACCGACACGGATAATCACGATCAGCAACAGTAAAAATGTTCCGCCGTTGATCGCCATTATAAAACCTGGCGGAAATTGCAATATTATCAATGTACCGAATAAAAACAGCGGCAAACTTGCCGGAAAATTACTGATTCAGCATGGTGTCCGTTATGCATCAGTAAACTTTTCCGATGGAACTCAACGAACCTCCGGCGGCTGTTTTGCCCTGTCTCAAGCTATTCCTTTTACTGCTTATCTGCCAGCCGGGAACAGAAAACATCCCACTGCGGCATTCACCAAATCACTCGACTTTCCGGAAATCATGTACCCGGAAATTGCCGGAAATATTCAAATAAAAACGGAGGATAAATATAATCTGTTCTGCCGTACTCCGGACGGTCTGGAAATAACCACACGCAATACAGAATACGGACGGTATGTGGAAATAAAAACTCCGGATGGCAAAATCTTTTCAAATACCATCCCCTGGTATCATCTTCCGGTCGTCTGGGAGTGCCGGCTTGAGTAAAGTTTACTGCAACTAAAATAATAAATTATTCTGCAGTTTATACACGATCCGGGAGATCAATTCCGGAAGTTCATCGGCAATGATGACTTTTTCAGCAGATTCACCGGCAACGCCGTGAATATATGCGCCAAGCACAGCGGCATCACATATACTCATGCCCCATGACGCCGCAGCTCCGATAACTCCGGCAAGAACATCACCACTTCCGGCAGTCGCCAGTAAAGCATTTCCGGCAGCAACAATCACACTCATCCCGTCCGGAGACGCGACAATGGTATCTTTGCCCTTGAGCAGAACCGGACACCCGAGAACTTCCGACAACGCCAGAGCATTCTGCTTACGGTCACACCGGTCTGTTATGCCAAATGCCGCCATCAATCTTGATGCTTCCCCCGGATGCGGAGTAACCAGAATTTCATCACGTTTTTTCCACAACGCCGGAGTTCTGGAAAGCTGATTTAAAGCATCAGCATCCAAAACAACTTTTCCGGGAAAATCCAAGGCAAATTGCAAATTTTCCGCAGTGGCACAACTGCCCCATCCGCAACCGCAAATCAAAACATCAGATTGCGCTGCAAAACTTTCCGGCTTTTCAAGATATTTCAACTGCCGGAATATCGCAGCATTACACAATTTTCCATTCAAATCAGCCGCAGAAGCACAACGGACTATTCCGGCTCCGGTTTTCAAAGCCCCATGCACCGTCAATGCCGCCGCCCCGGGATATTCAGGTGATGATCCCCATACCAGTACCCTGCCCCGGGAATTTTTGTGACAATCACAGGCAAAATGCGGAATCAATTCCACAGCATCACGATCACTGAAAATTTTCATACCGTCAGCCTGACCGGACAACCCGATATCAAGTACCCGCAATCTTCCCCGCAGATTTGCCCCATCCGCCAGAAACAAACCTTTTTTAGCCATTCCGAATGTCAATGTCAACGATGCATTCACTGCGCCATTATCCGCCGCACTACCGTCATCACCATTCACTCCGCTTGGCAGATCAAGAGCAACGACCGGCAGATGAGAATTATTAACAGCACGAATGAAACTTTCTGTTTCCGGGCGCAGTTTACCACCGGAAAAGCCGATTCCCAACAGGGCGTCGATGATGACATCCCCCGGAAAAAAATCCGCAGATGTCAAATTTGCCCTGACCTCAAAAGGAATGTTTTCCGGCAAATCGCAAACAGCATTGGCGGCGCAGCCGGAAAAAGAATTTCTGTCTCTGGTACTGTAAATAACAACCGGAGCATTTTTCAGATATTTTGCGGCAACCAATCCATCTCCGCCATTATTGCCACCGCCGCAGAGAACAACAAAACGGCTGGCATGCGGAAAAAGATGATCGATCCGATGTGCCGCCTGGATCCCGGCACGCAGCATAAGTTCATATTCCGGAACCCCTCCGGAAATCGCCGCTCTTTCCATTTCACGGATCTGCGATACCGAAGCACAACGCATAGTTACTTCTCCGGTTCAGATGATTTGCGGCAAAAACCGGAAATCAGATAAATCCCGACGCCGATACAAATAGCCATATCGGCAACATTGAAAACAGGATAATGCCATGAATCGTAGTAATGTACATGGATAAAGTCTATCACCGAGCCGTGAAAAGCACGGTCAAAAGAATTTCCGGCTATTCCGGAAATAACCAGCAGCAATGCGTAATACCTTTCCACACAACCTTCTGCAAGCTTGCGGAAATAATAGATTATCGCCGCTCCGGCAGCAATGCCGAAAAGCAGCAGCAACCATACTTTTCCGGAAAGTATACTCCATGCCGCTCCCAAATTCCGGACATAGGTAAAATTCAGAATCCCCGGAATCAGCGGAGAAGTTTCCCCCAATTCATAATTATTAATAAAAAACCACTTTGTCCACTGGTCAATCACCACCATAACAACGGCAATTATCACAGCCTGGATCAGAGTTTTTCTTTCCCGGGGAGAATCTTTTTCAATACGGTCAAGCCAGCTCATCGGTTTTTCATCATTTCTTCATGGCGGCTTTTGCAGTCAATACAGAAAATTGCATAGGGGCGCGCCATCAGACGGGCTTCGGAAATCCGCTCTCCGCAATCCATACAAATACCGTATTCTCCATTGGCAAGACGCTCGATAGCATCATCGATCAGAGAAATGACATTTCCATTCTCGGTAAGCATCTGCAGCCCCATCTCATTACGGGATGAATCACTATCCGCCATATGTGTCGTAACACCGCGCTTTTCCGAATTGGTACAATCCAACGCTTCATCAGCACAGATCCTGATCTGCTCCGAAAGTTCATTACGCACTTTCATCAGAGCATTATAATATACCAGATCTTGTCCGGTAAACTCCATTTTTTTACATTTGCTTGCCATTTTATATCACAATTCCTTAAGGTTAATAAATTTTCTCCAGTTTACTAATATAACACTCCGGATGTAATTTTTCAAATGGTGACAATTGCAAAAGTCATTCAAAAACAGATAATTATTAAATTTAACCCACTGTGCCCGGGCGGATATAAAACAAATCCCCCCAAATGACCGTAAACAGACACTCCAAAGGGATTTTTGAAAAACCTTGTTATGATCACACGGAAAAACGCACGTGGATGACATCTCCATCCTGCATCACGTAATCTTTGCCCTCAATACGGAGTTTTCCGGCAAGCTGCGCTTTTGCCCATGATCCGCAGGAAACCAGATCGTCATAGGAAACGGTCTCCATGCGGATAAATCCACGCTGCATATCTGTATGGATCTTACCAGCCGCCTCCGGAGCAAGCGCACCACGGGTAACTGTCCACGCCCGGGATTCCATCGGTCCGGCAGTAAAGAATGTAATATAATCAAGCAGCCGGTAACCGGTTTCAACCACCCGGTCAAGTCCGGAACCGCTGATCCCCAGATCCGCCATAAAGATTTCAGCCTCTTCCGGAGAAAGCGCACTGAGTTCATCCTCAAACTTGGCACATACCGGAACAACTTCCAAACCGTGTTCCGCAGCGTAAGCGGCAAGACGTTTTCCGGCTTCACAATTAGTATAATCCGCTGCCTGATCCTCTCCGACATTAGCACAGACAAATGCCGGTTTGACCGTCAACAATCCAAAATTCTCCGCCAGAGCTTTCATTTTCGGATCATCCTTATCATAACGCGGGGCACGTCCTTCTGAAAGATCGGCAATCATCGAAACGATCAACTCATATTCCGCCTTGGCATCCGGATCATTGGAACGGGCATTTTTATAGGCTTTGTCGCGGCGTTTTTCCAGCATCTCCAAATCAGAAAGCATCAATTCCGTACTGATCGTTTCCAGATCGCTCACGGGATCGACCTTGCCGGATACGTGAACAACATCAGAGTCTTCAAAAAGACGAACCACATGCGCGATCGCATCCACGGTACGGACATGACCGAGAAACTGATTGCCCAACCCCTGCCCCTGACTGGCTCCTCTGACCAGACCGGCTATATCAATAAATTTCAAAGTGGAAGGAACTATCCTGCCGGATTTTTCCAAATCAGACAGAACGGCAAGACGCTTATCCGGCACCTGAACGATTCCGGTATTCGGCTCAATCGTACAGAACGGGAAGTTGGCAGCTTCCGCACCGCCATGACTCAACGCATTGAAAAGGGTTGATTTACCCACATTGGGCAATCCGACAAATCCACAGGAAAAACTCATTATCTCAAATCCTCAAATATTATTACAAAAAAGCCGGAACGTTTCAACGCTCCGGCAAACAGACCAGCAACCTCTACAGCGCCGGATTGACAATCGCTTCATCACTGTAAATGAAATTATTCCAGTCATTCCCCACCGGAACCACCCACGCCGGAGTCATTATCGGACCATATCCCCAGCCCACATCTTCCAGATCATCCGGACAATTGGGCAACGGGAACGGGAAAGTAATGATGTCCACCACACCGACTGCAATACGGGCGACGGTGTAACAGACACCTTTAAGTGTACCATAGGTCAAACCTGCCAACGCCCCCTTGTCTGCGGAAACTTCCGACCATTTCATCGGAATTTCAAGAAAGCAGAAACCGACATTGGTGATCCCGCGACCGAGCTTCTCCATCGGACGCATGATCCAGGCATCGTCTGCCTTGGCGGTAAATGAACCGCAAACCATGATAAAACCGACAAAAAGGGTGACCAGAAAAGCTTTACTCAACTTCATTATTTTTCTCCTGATTATTATTGTTATATCTCTTTTTCAAGAAAAACATCCACTACTCTTTTGAAAATATAGTTTTCAGTTGCACAAATGTCAAGTCTTTTATTGAAAATAATCTGCTTTTTATTCGTTTTTCTTTCCGAAACGATTCTCTGTCCCGCGCAGCAACCGCTGTATATTAGAGTGATGACGTAAAATCGCCAAAAGAGAAATCACTGTAAGAAATATCAACACTCCGGGAGAACGGGACAATTCCGGACAATATTCAGGCTCCAGCAAATACATTGTCCAACCGACGATCGGCAGCACCGCCGCCGCCGCAATACTGGCAAGAGAAACATAACGGGAGGCAAGAAACACCACCACCCAAACCGCAAGAGCAACCAACAGAGCGATCCAGTTCAATGCGATAATAGCACCGGCTGCGGTACTGACTCCTTTGCCGCCGCGGAAATGGAGGAATACCGGGAAAATATGCCCCAATACCGCCGCAAACAATGTGGCAATGACAATATAAACTTCTTCATGACCGGTTGCTGTAATATAACCCTGTTTGATCAGGTACTGCGCCGCCAGCACCGGAAGCATACCTTTCAGAAAATCCAGTGCAAAACACAACTTGCCGGAAAATTTGCCGACACAACGGGTCACATTGGTCGCGCCGATATTTCCCGAACCCTCATCTCTTATATCGATACCGTGCAGCTTGCCGATCAGAAATCCCCAGGGGATACTGCCGAATAAATATGTAACAACAACCAAAGCCACTGCTTTGAGAATTTCCATAATTTCCATGATTACATTCCTCTGCTTGAAAAACTCCATAAGCGGAGCTATATTACATTACCATATAGATAATATGAACCACATTTGCCAAAAAGTCAATATCAAAATGGAAAAATTTATACGTTTAATTACCGGTTCCGGTGAAAATTGTGCAGATATACGCTATGCAACCGGAATTTCAACCCCGGATGACTTTATTTTCTTTGAATATTCCGGCGTCCGTCATGCTATCATGTCGCCATTGGAAATCGACCGGGCAAAAGTCTGTGCCAAGCCCGGAGTGGAGGTTATCCCGGAAAGCGATTTCGGCAAAGTCAACCGGATAAATATTTTTTCCGCCATCGCAGAAAAATACAACTGCCGCAACTTTACAGTTCCGGCGGATTTTCCCCTCGGACTGGCTGACAAAATGAGAGAAGCCGGATTATCTGTAACTCCGGACGAAAACAGTTTTTTCCCTGAACGCGAGTTCAAGTTCCCGGAAGAAGTACGCTGCATCACAGAAGCACAGCGGGCTGCAGAAGCCGGATTTGCACGGGCGGTGGAAGTCCTTGAACAAAGCGATATAAAAGATGACAGTATCATTTGGGAAGGTAAACTTCTTTCCAGTGAGATACTGCGCGCGGAAATCGATTCAGCGATCCTGCACTGCAACATGCTTCCTACCGGAACTATCTGCGCCGGCGGCAGTCAGGGAGCGCAGCCGCACAATGCCGGAAGCGGTCCGTTAAGAGCCAACGCCCCCATTGTCATGGATATTTTCCCCCGGTCTCCGGTAACCGGATACTGGGGAGATCTTACCCGGACGGTGGTAAAAGGAAAGGCTTCTGACACAGTCAAAAGAGCATATAACGCCGTGCTTGAAGCACGGGAATATGCCAAGAGCCTGTTGAAAATCGGAGCATACGGAGCATCGATCCATTGCGCCGCCGAAGGTATTCTGGAAAAACACCACTTCTTCACCGGTGTAAATGAACAGGGGCAATTCGGCTTCTTCCACGGTCTGGGTCACGGCGTCGGTCTGGAAATACATGAATCCCCCCGTCTTTCCCCCCGCGCCAAAACAGCCCTCAAAGGCGGCGAAGTCGTTACCGTGGAACCGGGATTGTATTATCCGGAATGGGGCGGGATCCGTCTGGAAGATCTGGTTTATCTGGAAAAAAGCGGCAACACGGTGTGTCTGACTGAAGCTCCGGACGTTCTGGAAATCAATTAAGTTTTTCCTGACGTTTCATATCAGAAAGCCACTGGAAGAAAAATATTATTCCGGTGATCAGCATAATGCACCACCAGATCAGCGTGGCAATGCCGTTTTCCATCGTCATAAATACCCGCAGCCACATAACAACCGACACCGCATTGACGATGCACCACATCAGCCACTGCTCGACACAACGTTTGACAGTTAATATCATAGCGGCGATGGAAAGAACCGTTGTGGTGGAATCAACTGCCGGCTGCGATCCGTTGAGGAAATAGAGTATTATTGCATAAAACAGAATTCCGGCAGTACAAAGCAGCAGTAAATCCCCTCTTTCCTGCCAGCTCAATTTGTTTTTTATCACACAACTTTCCGCATCACGTTTTTTGCGCCAGCAGAATATTCCGACGACCATCATCGGCAAATACCAGCACCAATTGAGCATCGCATCACCATAGAGCTTTTGAGAATACGCAAGATAGCCGTATACGGCAGAATTGAATATTCCGAAAAAGTAACAGCTTATTTTCCCTTTTCCGGCAAGCAGTGTGTACAACGTTCCGGCGACAGCAGAGGCGATCCCCCAGGCAGTATCCCCCAGTGAAACAGAAATCACTCCGATAGCACCGGTACAAATGATCAGATAGATCACTTCCCATAACTGCCAGCCGGAAAACTCCTGTTTCAAATACTTATTTACTCCACTTAACATAGCTCAAATCCCCCCCCAAAAAAATAACGGCAGAGGTGAATCCTCTGCCGTTTCGGATGCACTGTGATAAATATATCACTTGATCTCGTCGGTGTCAATGCCATAGTGCTGGAAAAACATATTTCCGACTTTGCTGTCAACGCCTTTATTGACATTTTTGATCGTCTTATCGATCTGTCCGGAATCCTTTTCAGTCATGCCGGTAGTCGCAGGAGCGGAAAACTCGACAGTGGCAACAATCACCAACTGGGACTGTTTGATGGATTCCTGCTCGGTGCTGAAAAGCAGTCCCAGAACCGGGATGTCTTTCAGGAAAGGCAGACCGGCAACACTGCGGACAGTTTCGGTACGGCGCAAACCGCCGATAATGAATTCCTGATTGCCGTAAGCCGCCTGGAAGGTGGTATTGATGGAGGAGTCACTGACCCGCGGAGAACCGTCAGAGTTCCAGCCGAGCAGAGAAATGGTCTGACCATTGAATTCGACCGTGGCAGCAGCTCCGGTAACCACCGGACGCACTTTCAGATCGAATTTGAATCCGCCCTGGGCCATGGGATACTGCAATTTGCCGTGAATGATACCCGGGAAGCCTTCGGAACTGGTATCACCTTTGCTGTACCAGGAGAACAGAGTTCCGAGATTGCTTGTCAAATCTGCGGTAGCAAGCGGAGCATAAAGTGCTTTATAGTTGTCTGTATTCCGGGCAACTTCAGTCATAACCTGAGTCATAACCCAAGCAGCTGCCTGTTCTTCAGCCTTGGTGGGATCGGTAATACCGACTGAAGCGAAATCTCCTTTGGCAATTGCAGCATTAACCTGAGCCTTGTATTTAGCAACAAGGGCGGGAACAATTTTGGAGTAAACAATCTCGGTCACAGCATTGGTGACAATATTGGTTGCTGCTGAAGAGGTGATCACATTACCCTCGGCATCCACAGTGGTTGTATTCGGCTTCCAGATGGGCACACCATCGTGGTAATCGATCATACGGGGAGTGAAACGCACGATTCCCAGATCGGAAAAATATTTATCTCTCAACAAAGTTTCAGGCAGGATCTTCGCCAGCTGCTGACGGTAGATAGCGTTGGGGTTGGGATCGGTGTAAGCAAATTCACCCATGCCGAAGCCCTGATCCACAGAGTAGTCGTTACGTTCATAGAAGTAGCCGTAATCCAGAGTAATGGCAGAGATTTCACGGTTCTTGGCAAGCAGAGTACCGCTGGTCAGAACTTTGGCTTTGCCGATACTGGTCAGGAAGTCAAGGTAACGGGTGTTCCATTTGGGGTTGAAGTTCCAATAGCTGGTACGGTTGCTGCCATTGTTGTCAACACCGCCGTGGAAGAAACTTGACCAATTACGGCGCACACGGGCTCCGGCAGAGAAAAGATCGACACCTTCGTTGTTTTTCCAGCTCTGGAAGTCAACGCCGATACGGTCATCGTTTTCAGCATAGATCTCAATGACTTTGTAACCGATGCGCACTTCAGGCATGGGTTTGTCATACTTATTGAGCATATCTTTGATGACTTTGCCTGACCAATCCGGAGCGCAGACCATCAGCATATTCAATTCAGCATCGACCAGCATGTAATCCGGAGAGATGACAAACTGCGGATCATTCACATTGGAACCAACCACTGACAGCATTTTTTTCAACGTGGCTGCCGGCAGAAATTTCGGGAAATAAACCCAGGCACTGTCGTTACTGACCGTGGCAAGCCCCGCTTTGTCCAGTTTGGCAATGATCGTATCGATGCCTTCACCGTTTTTGGAATCTTTGAAACGGTATTCTTCTGCAGAAACCAGCAAAAATGCTGTCCCGTCGGTGTATTTGAGAGCGGCAACCTGCACCGGGCTGGCATTGACCTGTTTTGAACCGATCGCAGTACGGACATAACCGCGGGCAATGTAAGGATCTGCATTTTTCAGCTTGTAAGCCCTGGTGACCACGTAAGGATCCGCATTGTCCTGAATAAAACGGACTGTATTGGTCTTTTCATCGATATTGACCTTCAATTCAGCATTGACAGAAGGTGACTTATACCCGGATGAAACATTATTGTTGAGATCACGGGGAGTACCGGGGACAACCTCAGCAGCAAAAGTGCTGAAAATCCCGGCAACAGCAAAGAGTAACAATGTTCTTTTCATAGTATGGATCAATCCTCAAAGAAATCTTTCTGCTGCCGCTCATGAATTTCCACAGAACGGCTGTTGGACGGATTGCCCTGCATATCCGGAGTAACCGGAACAGCTTCGGCAGTGACGATGATATAGGTGGTTTCACGGACAACGGTAGTTGTGCTGAAAAGATATTTCAACACCGGAATCTTGGAAAGCACCGGCAAACCGATGGTCTGTTTGACTTCAGAATCTTTTTCGTAGACGCCGACAACCTTTTCCACGTTGAATCCGAGGGTCATACCACCGGAAATACTGGCAGCATTGCTGAGTTCCTGACCGGTGTTGCCGCGCTCAACCACGTTCTTGAAGTTGAATTTGTAACGGAAAATAACTCCACCATTTTTAACATCTTTGGTATTGGCTTCCGGGAACGGCATGAAACCATCGGCATCAGCTTTGGCACGGTCACCGGGCATGCAGATGATCGGGTTGGTGATGATCAGTTCCAGTTCCGGGGGATTCTTGTACAATTCACCGGTCTCATCGGTATCAAAACTGGCACCGATAAAGGAACGCCCCTGACTGTTTTTGGCAATATTCTGATATTCCGGCGTCATCGTCAGACGGTACTGGTAAGGAGCATTGGCAGGATTGGCTTTCTGATATGCAACCAAAGCACGGAAATCTTCAATGCTTTTAACCGGAGTATTGACAAAAGTAATATGTCCGTCAGCGGCAACCGATGCTTCACCGGATTGCTGCAGACAGCGAATGAAGCTCAAATCAAAGGACGGGGCAAAGAAGATACCGCCGAATCCCCAGGTGGAAACATTTGCCAGCGCACTGGTAACCGCTTCATGCAGCACCAGACGACCGGCATTGTAACCGACATTGAGCAAGTTGACTCCGGGACCGTTTTTCCATGCAAGATAATCGAAACCGACATCACGCAGAGTGCTTTCACGCACTTCATAATAATTGAAACGGACACGTACCTGCGGCAGCGGACGGTCAATCAATTTGACCCAGCTGAGCGTATCTTTGGCAGCTGTAACAGTGTCGCTCCAGAAAATCGTATTGGTCGCCAGATCAATTCCGGAAGTTCCTTCGCTGGAAGCGATCACATTATCGATGATCTCTTTGAATTCAGCAGCGGCACGATACCGGGGAGTATAAGCATAACGTGCCATACCGGTACCTTCAACGCTCACCTTTTTGGCTCCGTTTTTGCCGGGAATATCCAACTGGCGGATCAACTCTTCCACATACGGCATAAATTCTTCGCCGGTGGTGATCAGCAATCCCACACCGCGGCCGTCAGCATAGTTGACACACTGCAGACTGGAATTGAGATTATAACGCAGAATTGCAGATTTGACATACGGCTGCAAATCCTGGGCACTGATGTGCTTCAGCGGAAAAAGCCGGCTGACAAATTTGGTGTTACCATTGTCCTGAACCAGTCTGATCTCTCTGGTTCCGGCAGCATTCTGCCCCTCCGTTCCCGCTGCTGCGGCGGAAACACCCCCACACACCACCATAGGCAGTGCAAACAATAATAAACGCCTTTTCACAATCTCTCCTTGGTTTTGGTTTAATAAAAAAAAGGCACTGCTTTAACAGAAAAAATCAGGGCAACACCGATGTTGCATTGATCTTTTCCAACTTCTCGCATACTAATGCACAACTTCTATCCAATTCAGCTGTCTGCTCCGGAGTACAGTTTCTCAACTCCGTCGCAATGATCCTTTCCAGCTCCAGATCGATCTCGTTGAGCAGCTCCATGAGCTTCCCCCCCGGACGGATCAGAATATTGCGCCGGTCACGGGGATCCTGCTCCCGGATAATAACCCCCTGCTTGGTCATCTTATCGACAAAAAGAGACGCCGCTGAACTGGACAATCCGGTAAGAGTCATAACCTGCTGAAGGTTACACGGCATCGCCAGACGGATAAGCATAAGATAATCAAGCTGCTTAAAGGAAATCTTACCGGCAAACTCCTGCCAGTCGTAACGGCTGCACACATCACACATGCACAGACGCCGCTGATAATCAATCATGCGGTACATTCTTTTGAAACAATCAACATCCATGTGCGTCCCCCCGGTTTAAATAACTGATTAATCAAATTATTTAAAAACAAAATGTTTCTGTTATTTAGATAATATACATTTGATATGCTCTTTTGTCAATAAAAAGAGAAGGTTTTTAAGAACTTTTATCTTGAAAACAGGAATATTCTATCGCCCAACCAATTTATCGGAAAAAGCCGGATAATTACTTATACGCACAAAATATACATCATTTCCACTCCGGCAACGCAGGCACCGGGAAACGGGAAATTACAAAAAAATCCGGTACTGGCAACTGCCGCACCGGACTTATCTGTATAACACTTTCTGATCGGATACTGATCAATAAATAAAGAGCATCTCCCGGTATTTCGGCAACGGCCAACGGGAATCATCCACCTGATATTCCAAAGTATCGACAACCCGGCGGACACGTTCCAAAGCCGCAAGTATCTCAACCGGCTCACCGCAAATAGAACGCTTCAACTCATCAGCGGCAACAGCCAGCTCATCCAGCGACAGCCCCATGCGGTCGGCGGCAGAAATCAAAGCATTGATCCCATGAGGACGACTGCTTTCCTGTGCCTGATTCAGTGCAGAACAAAGTCTTTTGAATTCATCTACAGCAACCGGCTGGATCATGCTGTTGGCAATTTCCAGAGCAATACCGGCCTCTATGCGCAATTTCCGCAAATACTCTTCCAGCAAAATCTCATAACGGGAATCAACTTCCGACTTTGAAAGCACTCCGTATTTTTCCAGAAGTTCCTGATTGGCAGAATTTTTCAACGGAGCAATCGCATCCATGGTACTGCGCAGATTGGGAAGACCGCGTCTTTCTGCCTCTTTCACCCACTCTTTACTGTAATTATCGCCGTTGAAAATGATCCGCTTGTGCTTGCAGATGATCTGCTGCAAGATTTTCTGCAAGCCATCATTGAAATCTGCACCGTCAAGTTTTTCCAATTCACCGGAAATATAGTCAAATGATTCGGCAACGATAGTGTTGATCATCATATTGACTGCAGAACATGACTGCCCTGCCCCCGGCGCGCGGAACTCAAACTTGTTGCCGGTAAAGGCAAACGGACTTGTCCGGTTGCGGTCGGTAGCATCCCGGGGCAGCGGCGGAAGCATATCCGCTCCGATCCTCAACGCTCCGGGACGGCTTTTAGCTCCGGTCACGCTGCCGGATTCGATCTGCTCGATAACCTCCGTCAACTGATCACCGAGGAATATTGAGATGATTGCCGGAGGTGCTTCATTGGCACCCAGACGGTGATCATTTCCCGCACTGGCAGTAACTGCCCGCAAAAGATCGCTGTGCAGATCAACTGCACGGATAACTGCACACAAGGTCGTCAGAAAAATAGCATTGCGGTGCGGGTCACTGCCCGGTTTCAACAAACTCAATTCACCGTAATCCAGCGACCAGTTGCAATGTTTACCGGAACCATTGACTCCGAAAAACGGTTTTTCATGCATCAGACACACCAGATTGTGACGATCCGCAACCACCCGCAGCACTTCCATGATCAACATATTGTGATCGACTGCAAGGTTGAGTTCTTCAAATCTCGGAGCAATTTCAAACTGCGCCGGAGCCGCCTCATTGTGACGGGTTTTTGCCGGGATACCCAGTTTCCACAACTCCTTTTCCACCTCATTCATAAATGCCAGGATCCTGGGTTTGATCGAACCGAAATAGTGATCTTCCATCTGCTGATGCTTCGGCGGCGGTGCGCCGAAAAGAGTTCTTCCGGTCTGCATCAGGTCAGGACGCTGGAGATAGAAAAGTTTATCTATGAGAAAATATTCCTGCTCCGCACCCAGAGTAACCATGACCCGGGCTTCCGGAAGATCAAAAAACTTCATCAATCTGGTCGTCGCCCGGTTGAGAGCCTGAATCGAACGCAGCAACGGCGTTTTCTTATCCAGAGCTTCCCCGGTAAAACTGCAGAATGCAGTAGGAATACAAAGAGTTGCACCATTGCTGTGCCGCTTGATAAATGCCGGACTGGTCGGATCCCATGCGGTATAACCGCGTGCTTCAAAAGTACAGCGCAAACCTCCGGAAGGGAAACTGGATGCATCCGTTTCCCCGCCGATAAGATTCTTGCCGGAAAATTCCATCAATGCTCTGCCGTTGCTGTCCAGCTCAAGAAAAGCATCATGCTTTTCCGCAGTCCCGCCATTAAGCGGCTGAAACCAGTGCGTAAAGTGAGTTGCCCCACGTGCAACCGCCCAGGATTTCATCGCCTGCGCGACATCACCGGCAATAGCCGGATCAAGAGGTCTGCCGAAGTGAATGGTCTGACGCAGAGCATCAATAACTTCAGAAGAAAGGTATTGCTGCATGACTTCGGGGGTGAAAACGTCTTCTCCGAAATCATTCATCGACACAGCGACCCCGGGCATCGGGGCGTTGCCGCTGCGTACTGCGATCAGACTGACCGCATTGGCACGGTTGCAATTGCTCATATCTTATACCTTTCATATAAACTGTTATTTATATAATATACAACAACAAACCTCTTTTAGCAAGCATTATTGACAGAAAACATCATACACTTCACCGGGAGAACGGGCATTCAATATTTTCTTTATTTTATCCTTATCAGCAAGAATAGACCCGATGACCGCCAAACTTTCGATGTGCGGTCCATTGGAATCCAATGGAGACAGGCACAGCACAAATATTTTTGTCGGCTTGCCATCCAGAGAATCAAATTCATAACCTTCACGGCGTATACCGATGGCTATGATCTGCCGTTTAACTGCAGATGTGCGTGCATGTGGCAATGCAATTCCATTCTGAATACAGGTCGATGCAACATTTTCACGAGCCATTACATCATTTATCACCGCCCCCGGATCATTCACCAGACCATTTTTCACCAATGTACCTACCAGCTCTCTTATCACGCCCTCTTTATCTCCGGCTGACAAGTCCATAATGACCGTATGACGGCTCAAACCTTTATCCAGCATGCTATGATGAATATGTTTGTTTTCCGGAGCAAAAGTTCCGGCAGACGAAAGCAATTCATTGCGGATCTCATCAGGTTTTGCAATGTTTTTGAGATGTTCCAATTCCAAATGCAGCGACACGATGGTATCAAACATCAATGCTTTAATAAAGGGTACTTCATCAGGATTGGACTCAAAAACCAGATCACAGTTATTGACCATCAATGCAAAAGAAAGATCATCTTTACGAATCTGCATAACACCGTTTTCTTTATCCAGTTGAGAAAGCATGTAGTTCTCTTTTTTAAGATTTTCCTCCAGATGACGGAGAACAAAATCTGCCAGAACCGGTGTATTGAAGGTAAACGGAGTATGCACAACAGAAGAATCCTTATGCTCCTTGCGGACACCTTTGCCTTTCATATTGAGAAAAAGCATCAGCAACGGAGGTGCAAGTAATGTCGTCACCAGAGTCATAATGATCGCCACACCGAAAAGTCTGGCATCCAGAACCGCTTCTCCATTATACATGGTAGTCATACCGATTCCGGCGATGATGAGCGCGACCTCACCTCGGGGAACCATGCCGGCACCGATGCGCAAAGCTCCCCGATAGTTGAAATTCATAAACAAGGCAGGCAGAGCACAGCCGATAACTTTGGCAAGTATTGCCAGCATCGAATAAAGCAACCCTATTTTCAAGACCTCTGTATCCGTAAAAATCCGCACATCCACCAGCATACCCATCACTACGAAAAAGACCGGCACCAGAAAATTGTAGATACCATGCAAAGAACGCTGCAAAGCAAAAGAAATATCCGTTTTGGACAGACTCAAGCCGGTAACATAAGCTCCGATGATCATTGCCAAACCCTGCTGTTCAAAAAGTCCGGCAACAAGCAGTGCCAAACCGAATGCAAGCATCGTAAAGACCATTGTTGACTTGAAACGCTTGAGAAACTTTGCCACACTTCCGGCAACCAGCAGACCGATAACCGTTGCCGCAAGCCAGAAACCGACACATTTCAAAGCTATAATGCCGATCTTTTCCCAATTCATACCGGCTGTTCCAGCTCCGACAATTCCCATAACGACAGCAAGGCAGATAATTCCCAATACATCGTCGATAACTGCCGCCGCAAGCGTAGTCACTCCTTCGGGAGTATCGATTTTACGCTGTTCTGAAAGTATACGGGCTGTGATACCTACACTGGTCGCCGTACTCAAAATTCCAAGGAACAGCGTTGTCGGATGCATAATATCCAACCCGAGCATGAAGACACCGACTCCGGCTCCGAATGCAAATGAAAAAACCACACCGCCGATACCGACCAGAGTTCCGGCAAGTGAATAACGGATGAACATCCGCAAATCAGTTTCCAAACCGGAAAGAAACAACAACAGCACCGAACCGATAGTCGCTATTGCATAAAGTGAAGAGTGATAACTTTGAAATGTTACATTGGAAATCGTATTGCCGAAAAATTCGACACTGTCTGAAAAACCGAAAAGTCCGTTTTCCATCCCGTGAAACGGCAGAGAAATCCCACCGAGCAGATACGGTCCGATAATAATTCCCGCCAGCAATTCTCCAAGAACTGACGGCATTTTAATTTTTTTGGCAAAATCACCGCAAAACCGGGCGGCGAAAATAATAACCCCCAACTGCATTGCCAACACGGCAATCTGCTGGACGATCGTAAGATTTGAATTCAACATTATTTATTTTCTCCTGTAAAATATTTTCTCAAAAAAAATATTCAACAGGAAACCGGTCCTGCCCTGCCGGAAATGTAATTGCAATTTATACGCAATATAAAATTTTGAACAGGAATATATTTGAAGTATGAACAATGCTGCTGTAAAAGCAGTTCGTCCACCGACAGAATTTCATATATCCAAAATGTTTCACGATTTTGAAAACCGGAATTTCTCAAAACTGCCGCAGGAAACAAAAAAACATTGACCGGCAAATACTCCCGTGAATTTTCCGGAGCACGACCGGCAAATATCTTCCCGGCATCATTTATTTCAATACCGCTTGATGCTGAAACCGGTCCGGAATTGATTACTGAAACAAACAATACCAGCCCGGAAAGCGGAATCAGCACGCCTGAAGTCATCCGGCAGGCGGCACGAATCATTTCTTGTACAAACATAATAAACGACATTCCTGTCAATGCAAAAATAAATTTGCCTAATATAGCACTTTAAATAGAAAAATCAAGCAGAAAGATGATAATGCGAACAGTAAATTTTTCTGTCAACTGCGAAAAAATGACCATCCGCGCAATGCGATAACAACGGCAAAAAAGCCCCAGAATGAAACACCGGAATAGTGCATATAATTGGCTGCAAAAGCACCGATGGCGATTCCGAGAAAACGTATCGGCTCAACAGCACTTTCCCGTTTACCGCACAATTCACCATCCAGCTCCGCAAAAAAGTATCCTCCGGAAATCAATGCCGTCAATGCCGGAAACCATCCCCCGCCATAAGACCAGATCAGAGCAATAAATGCAATTATTCCGGAAACAGCCAGACGTGAATTCCAATTCCGGATGGTTTTTCCGAGAAATACCCGAGGCGGAACCTGTGCTGCGGCTGCCCATTTCACCGGACGGCGGAAAACCCAGATCAAAGCAATAACTGTCATCAGCGCAGTAATTGCCGGAATCATCGGCAATCCGGCAAGTGCAACCGGCATCAAAAAAGCTGTCAGCAACGAAAATCCGGTGCAATTCAGCAGTATACGCAAATTATCCCTGCCGCCGTTTTTCATCCGCAACAGCCAAATCACAGTCAAAACAAATCCGGCAGCCACCGTATAATAGAGAAAACGGAAAAATGTTTTTCCGCCAGGAGCTTCCAAAGGCACCTTGCCCACGCGAAAATCGACCAGCAATCCAGCCAAAGCCCCCTGCAACGGAGCAACATCAGGCGTCCTCGAAAAATGACGGTGCAAATTGGAATCCAGCTCATCCGGATCCCATTCCAATTTTCTGCCCGGCGACATAGCTGCGTAACGTTCATCCGATCCGGGCAGAATATACCATGATTCAGCAGGAAGCATCCGGCAATATTCCACCGGAACCACCAGAACCCCGCCCGGAACAAGCGATCTGGAAAGAGCTGCAATACCACTGTTGCCGGTTTCAGGAAGACGGTTGACAATGATCAGACTGCTGTTCGGCGGCACAGTGCCGGGCAATTCCGGCAGAAACACCATATTTGAAGCCGGATTCAATACACTCCCGGCATGGGAAAGCGATTCTTCATTACCGCCGACAAAAACAACCCGGGGCAAATCGCCATCTGCGGCTGATTCCGGGACTTGGGAAAAAGCTGTGATCACAGTTCCGGCATCACACTTTTCCGGTGGCGGCGGGGGTACCGGAGCCGGTGGTTGTCCCCATAAATAAAACGCTGCCAGCAACCCCATTTCCAACAAATGCACCCACGAACTCTGTAATCCGCAATGAAGCATTACAAGTACGGCAAGAAGAGGAGAAAGGAACTCCGGTTCACGGATGATCCCGGCAAAAATACCTCCGATGAGCAATCCGGCACAGAATATCCTTGAAATCTGCCAGGAACGGTATAATTTGATGTTGCTGCCATACCAGCAACCGCCTGCCAGCGGCAGCAAAACTGAACTCAACACCGGAATATCGATCAGCAGTACCAACGCCAGTACCCATCCGGGTGCCAATGTGCGCCACTGCTCCGGCAAAATACCGATAAGATAGATGCCAACACCGAAAAGCAACGCATTTACGCCGATAAACCACCACTCCGGACAGGAAAGTATCTCGGTTGTCCAGATATTTCCCCAGGCGATGGCAATGACGAAAAGCAGTAATGTTAAAAGCTTATCTTTGATATTCCGCATAATAAAAACCACCATGACCGGAGTTTTTCACCCTCCGGTCAGGCAGACAGTTTCCCAATGACCGCTTATTTTCCCGGAGCTGTGATCCGGTCAAATCCGGTATATGGACGCAGCACTTCCGGAATCACGATCGAACCATCAGGCTGCTGGAAGTTTTCCATAATGCAGATCAGCATGCGGTCGGTCGCAGCTGTGGCACTGATAGTGTGAACAAAACCACGCTCATCACCATCTTTGTAACGGATATTCAGACGACGGCTCTGGAATTCAGTCAAATTGGTATTGCTGGTAACTTCACGATAACCGCCGAAGCTGGGGAAGTAAGCCTCAATATCATACTTCTTATAACCCGGTGCGCCAAGATCGCCGACACAGACATTGACCACATGATAGGGCAAGCCGAGAGCCTGAAGCAGAGCTTCCTCATTTTCCAGACAGAACTCATGATATTTCGGAGATTCTTCAGGCTTGCAGAAAACGATCTGCTCGACTTTGTGGAACTGATGCACACGGAAAATACCTTTGGATGCTCTGCCGTAACTGCCGGCTTCCGTGCGGAAACAGGGAGTGTAAGCAGTGTAGCACAACGGCAGTTTCGCTCCATCAAGTACATCATCGGCATGATAACCGACCAGAGTCTGCTCACTTGTACCGATAAGAGCAAGGTCTTCACCGGTAATGTTGTAAGTCTGATCAGCAAAGAACGGCAGATAACCGGTTCCGAACAAAGTTTTTTCTTTGGCAAGACAGGGAGTCATAAAGAGCTGGAAACCACGGTTCACCAGTTCGCGCTGAGTCCAGAAGAACAGTGCCTGAACCAGTTGTGCGCCCTTACCCTTCCAGTAATAAACACCCCTCTGCGCGACTTTTGCACCGCGCCGCGTAACAATAATATCGAGCATTTCGCCAAGTTCCTGATGATCGCGCACCTTGAAATCAAATTCGGGGATCACACCAACCTTACGCAGTTCCACGTTGTCGGCATCAGTCTGCCCATCGGGCACATCGTCAGCCAGCAAGTTGGGCAGAAAACCCGCCATCGCGGTCATCTTGTCTTCCAGACGGTTCAAATGACCTTCGCTGGCAGAAAGGCGTTCTTTAAGTTCACGCACCTGATCGCGGGC
>JAZSIZ010000129.1:0-15362 GCA_045534015.1 Victivallaceae bacterium
GGGGGAATAACCGTGACTTTTATGATAGCACATCTATAACCAATATTTCAATTTGTCAGACTAAATGCACAATTACTGTTTGTCATAGTAAACGCACACTGCTATCAAAAAGAGCGTGCGTTTACTTTTACAATCGTCAAAATGAAAAAAAATTGTTGATTTTTTTGCAAAAGCTCTTGCGAAATAACATTTTTTGTGGTATAATTATAATCACACCGTGTAGTTGACTCATAAAAAATATACAAGGAGAAAGAATCTTATGAAAAAAAGCTTCCGCCATGGCGGAGTGAAACACTCCTGTTTCACTCTTATTGAACTGCTCGTTGTCATCGCAATTATCGCAATTCTCGCTGCGATTCTGCTTCCTGCATTGAATAGTGCCCGTGAGCGCGGCCGCAGTGCCAGCTGTATTAACAATCTGAAACAATTGGGAACAGCTGTTGCTCAATATGCCGATCAGGCAGGATTTTATCCGCCCTCTTATGTCAACGCACCGGATTGGACGAACTGGGCATATCAGCTGGGCAAAGGCGGTTATATGAATGATTATCAGGTTTACATCTGTCCCTCACTGGATGTAACGACTATTCCCACGCCCGCCAGTTACCGGCACGATCAGAATTGGGCAAAAGATCCCACCATGTCCAATCCCTCTTGGACTAAAAACTATCTGCATTACGGCATCAATACCTACGGTGTAACTCACGATGCCGGAAATGGCGATTCGATCAAAAACGGCGGAGATTTCGCAACATTGAAACCTGTACGTCCCGGAAAAATAGAAAATCCCTCATCCAAAATCCTGCTGGCGGAAGCCTTTATGTGTGCCGCCGGAAAATCAGTTCCTTACTCCTACTGTGATACCAGCAATGGCTGGGTAGTTGCCCGGCACAGCGACAGTGCCAATATCACCTGGGTGGATGGTCATGTGACCTCTGACAATCTGCTGCCGACCCTGACCGGTGTAGACCGTAAAAAATACAGTTTTACCAGCAGAAGCACAGTGACGATCGCCGCTCTGAAATAATTGTGCATCTTGGACGCTCTTCCCGGAATCTTTCATCAGATTCCGGGATTTTTTATAACTGCAAGGCACTGGTGATCGAAAAAATCAAAATATCACTATTCATGATTTTGTAATTCATTTTTTGCGTTTTTCTGTTTGCAAACATAATAAAATCAGGTTATATTACCTTTGCACAAATATATTTCCATTTATGAGGATTGAAAATGATCAGTTTGAAAAAGTTCCGCACCCCTTCCGCCCGCCGTTCCCCCGGATATTTCTGGAGCTGCGGCAGGGAATTTGATGCCGCTAAAATGCGGGTCGAATTGGAAAATATGGTTAAAAAAAATATCCGCACCGTCTGTCTGCACCCGGTGCCGCAGAATTTCCGTATCGATATTATCAGCACCATGACTCCGGAATATCTCTCTGAAGAATACAATAAGATCATCGGCGAAGTGGTGCAGATCTGCAAAGAACTCGGGATGAATTATTATCTTTACGATGAGGGCGGGTGGCCCTCCGGCGGTGCCTGCGGTCAGGTGTGGGCAAGCAATCCGGAACTTTTCACCCGGCAATGGATCGTTCCTGACGGCAAGGGTTCATGGACGATCAAACGTGAAAATCCTGATCCGGCTCTTGCAGCACCTTACCCGAATTTGCTGGAAAAAGGAGCCACAGAAAAGTTTATTGAGTTGACCCACGAGGCTCACCGGAAATATTGTGAACAGCACTTCGGCAAGACCATATATATGGCGTTTACCGATGAACCGGTGATGCCGTCAAACAGCGGCGGTGCCCGTCTGGGGTATTGCAGTGATCTTTTTGATGAATTCATCAAACGCAAAGGTTACGATCTGCGTGATCACATAAATGATATTCTCTACCATTATAATCACGCGGAAATGCGCGGCAAACTGGCTGATAAACTTACAGATCACTGCGATGTGATGAGTCAGCTTTTTACCGAAAGATTTCTGCAGCCGCTGCGTAAATGGTGCCGGGAAAACAATATAGTTTCCGCCGGACACTTCGGGGGGGAAGATGAGTGGTTCGGTTTTCAAGCCAACAATTTTGGTCTGCCGCTTCACTCTCTGCGGCAATTGGATTGTCCCGGCGTGGATATGATCTGGCATCAGCTTTATCCCGGGGAAAGGCTCCATCCTTTTCCGAAACTTGCATCATCTGCTGCCAGGCAGATCGGCAAAAAAGAGGTGTTGGGGGAAATGTTCGCCATTTACGGTGGAGGTCTGCTGCCCGACCGGATGAAATTCCTTGTCGATTATATGCTTATTTGCGGGGTGAATACCTTTGTTTTCAGCAGCACTTCGCACTATGCTGATAAAGTAAACCTTTCCGGCGGCAGACCAAGCTTCGGTAAAAATTATCCATTGTGGGGTGAATTTGATCTGTGGCACACCTATGTTGCAAGAATGTCAGAATTGCTTGTCAGCGGTACAGCAGAAGTGGATACTGCTCTGTATTTTGACCAGTATAATTTTCTGCTCGGTACCCGGGACAGCGAATATGCTGTGATCCGTACTTTGGAAAATGTCAATTTGCTCCGTCAGCAGCAGAAAGATTTTGATTTTATCGATGATGAAGCGATTCTGGACGCAAAACTGGAAAAAGGGTGTTTGCGTATCGGTTCGGCAAAATACAAATATCTGGTTGTTCCGGAAATCTCCCGGATGAGCAAAGCAGCAGTTGCCAGAGTGGAAGAGTTGAAAAAACGTTCTTTCCCGGTGATTACTCCGGATGAGAGCGATATTATTCCGCCCACATTATCTGTTTTTCCGGCGACATGGAAACTTCTGGTGCAAAAACGGAGTCTGGGAAAAGGGCAGGCTGCTTATTTTGTGATGAATACTTCCAATACCACCATCCAAGCCACGCTTTCGGCAGCGGAAAAAGATTTCCCGGTGGCGGTCGCTGATGCAGAACGGGCAGAATTTCATCCGGTATCATCAAGCGATGGAGTGTGGGAGTGGGAATTTGCTCCTTATGAGTCACGTTTCTTTGTCTGTGGTGAAATTGAAACAGTTCCTTATCCGGCTGCTCCGCAGTGTCCGGTCAGAGTTTTGAAAAATTGGCAGCTGCGTCCGGTGAAACAGCATTTTGTTGCAGAGGTTTATCAGGAAGAGTGTCATACTCCAGCTGTCAAAGCAGAGCTTGGGGACTGGAGCAAATTTCTCGGTGAGGATTTTTCCGGAACCGCCGAGTATACCGCTACTTTCCGTTATGATGGCAAAGAGGAGATAAATTTTATTGATCTTGGCAAGGTCAATTACAGTTGTTGTGTGAAACTCAATGGGAAAGTTATCGGCAGAAGCTTTTTCAGCGGTTCGGTATTTGAGATAAAGGATGCTTTGAAAAAAGGAGTCAATCATCTGTCTGTAACGGTTTCCAATACACTTGCCAATGCATTGAAGCCGCAAAAGGTGCAGGATCACTGGAACAGCATCCGCAAGGTTCCGTCACCTTACAACCCCATTCAGCTCTCATTTGAAACAGAAGCATTACCATCCGGACTTTTCGGTCCGGTGCGTTTGATGAAATAAGTAAGAGGAAAAAATATGTCCGGATTCAAGATTGCCGATCCCCGGCTCGATCATCGCCGTCAGGGGGAATTTGTCATTTCAGCCACCCCCGTGTTTTCGTGGAAAATTGTCAGTGACCGTCCCGGTGCAGCGCAGAGTGCCTGCCGGATAACGGTAAAAGATGATATGAAACGTATTTTGTGGGAAAGCAGGAAAATTTACGGCAGATCATCTGCTGCGATCCCGTGGGGGGGAAAGCCGCTGAAATCCCGTCAGCGCGGTTTCTGGTCACTTGAAGTCTGGGATGATACCGGCGCGTGTGAAACAACCGGGGATATGCCTTTTGAAGCAACCTTGCTGGACAATTCCGACTGGCAGGCGAAGTGGATTTATTTTGATGGCAACAATCCGGCATTTTCAGCTCCGTGTCCTTATTTCCGGAAAAGATTTACTTTGCCGGAAAAACCGGTGCGGGCAAGGCTTTATATTTCTGCCAAGGGACTTTTTGAAGCTTCGGTAAACGGCAGAAAAGCCGGAGAAGACCGTTTCGTCCCCGGTTGGACTGACTTCAACAAGCATCTGCAATTTCTCACCTACGATGTGACAGAAGAGTGTCAGGCGGGGGAAAATGTGATCGGCGCCATTCTCGGTGAGGGATGGTACTGCGGTTGCGGAAGGCGGAAAAATTATTATGGTAAAACTCCGGAATTACTCATTCAGCTTGAACTTACGTTTGCCGATGGAGCCGTGAAAAAGATACTTTCCGGCAATAATTGGAAATGTACTACCGGTCCATTGATGTACAGCGATATTTATGACGGTGAATTTTTTGACGGCAGAATGGATATGCCCGGCTGGAACACTGTCGGCTTTGATGACCGCAAATGGTCAAAAGCGTGTGTCGGCAAAAAGGCTGCAGAATCGGTGCCGCTGGTTCCGAAAGTCGGTGAACCGGTACGCAAAATGATGACCATCAAGCCGGTTCGTATTCTGCATCCGAAGCCGGATGTGTGGATATGGGATGCCGGGCAGAATATTTCCGGCATACCTCATGTAAAAATCGGAGGGTCCAGAGGCAGACTTTATACTTTCCGTTTCGGAGAAATGCTTTACGATGATGATACGTTGTACAATCTGAACTACCGCGGAGCCCGTTCCACAGATTATTGTGCAATGAATGACAATGGTGTTATGGAATACGAGCCGACCTTCACATTTCACGGCTTCCGTTATATGCAGATCGACGGATTCCAGTTTTCCAACAGTTCATTTACCGTTGACGATGTAGATGTGGAATTTCTGGTGCTTTACTCTGATTTGGAAGACAGCGGATCATTTGAGTGTGGCAATGAGAAACTTAACAAACTTTACAGCAATACTTTGTGGAGTCAGCGGGATAACTTTTTTGAGATCCCGACAGATTGTCCACAGCGGGATGAACGGCTCGGCTGGACTGGTGATGCGCAGGTTTTTGCCGGTACAGCATGCTGCAATATGTTTACATACAACTTTTTCCGGAAATATTTGCGCGATGTGCGTGATGCCCAGCGCAGTGACGGTGCGGTTGCTTCCGTCTGTCCGGATATTCTCAAATACAGCTACGGTGCCGCCGGATGGGCAGATGCCGTAACTGTTATTCCGTGGGTGCTTTATGAGCGTTACGGTGATCCGACAGTTTTGAAAGAGAATTTTGAAGCGATGGAAAAATGGGTGAATTTTCAGAAAAATTCCTCCAATGAATTGATCCGTCCGGAAACCTATTATGGAGATCATTTGAATTTTTCTCCAGTGCCGACACCATCAGAATTGCTGGGTACAGCCTATTTCTACAACAGTGCAGTACTGCTTTCAAAAAGTGCCGCTGTCCTCGGGAAAAAGATGAAAGCTGTCAAATATGCCAAATTGGCAGAAGGGGTGAGAAAAGCTTATTGTGCGAAATTTGTCGATGCTGACGGTATGGTCAATATTCACAGTCAGACTGCGTTGGCAATCTCTTTGAATTTCAATCTGCTGCCTGAAGCCGACCGTAAAAAGAATGGAGAATTTCTTGCCCGGCTTATCCGTGAAAACGGTAACCGTCTGACCACCGGATTTCTCGGTACATCATGCCTGAATCAGGCATTGAGCAGTTGCGGACAGACCGGAGTTGCTTTTGACCTTTATTTGCAGGAAGAGTTTCCGTCGTGGCTGTTTTCTGTCAATCAGGGGGCAACGACCATCTGGGAAAGATGGAACTCCTATACTGTAAAAGACGGTTTCGGCAATGTGAATATGAATAGTTTCAATCATTATGCCTACGGAGCTGTCCATGAGTGGGTTTTTGCCACTGTGTGTGGAATAAATTATACAGCGTGCGATGGAACCAGGATCCGTTTTGCCTGTCAGCCCGATCCCCGGTTGAAGTTTGTCCGCGCCAGTGAAGAAACACCCGCCGGAAAGGTGACCAGCGCATGGCGTTTTGATGGCGGAAATAAGCTGATCTGGGAGTTTTCAGCTCCGGCAAACAGTGAAATAGAGGTGGTGATCCCGGAAAACTGGGTATGTGACCAAGATGTGTCTGATATGGTTTGCGGTAAATACATCCTTGAATTGAGAAAGGCGTAAAGATGAAAAAATTTTTGTTGTCTTTTCTTGGCTTTTGTCTTCTTACTGTATGTGCTGATGATCTTTTGCGTAATGCGCCATGGCGTTTTGTTTCAGCTGATGGCGGAGCCGGGAACGTCGAAAAATTGCCGGATAACGGCAGAAAAATTTCTTCAAGTGCCGGAAAAGGTTACGTTTCTTTTGCCAATGCCCGGGCATTGCCTGTTGAACCGGGCAGAAGTTACCGGGTAACGGCAAAGGTTGTCCGCTGTGATGAAAATGCCGGTGTCAAAATGCTTGTTTCCATTGGCAAACGCACACCGTGGGCGGTTGTGAAAGCTGCCGGAGAAGTTGGCAAAGTTCAGGAATTGAGCTATGGATTTACTGCCGGAGAAAATGAAAACAGTATGCGGGTGCATTTCATTGTTTCCGGTTCCGGCGCGGCAGATATTCTGGCGGTCGGACTTGAAGCAGAGGGAAATTCCGCAAACAATACAGCAGATGAAAAAGAGGTTCCGGCTGAAAATGTGTTGAAAAATGCGCCTTGGCGTTTGGTTGCTGCTGATGGCGGAAAAGGTAAAAGTGTGAAAAATGCTGATGGCAGTTATGACGTTATTACTGATTCCGTCAGGGGGTATATCTCCTTTGCCAATTCCCGTAATCTGGTGATCGAACCCGGGAAAAATTACCGGGTGAAAGCAGTGGTAATCCGCCACGGAAATGATGCGAAATGCAATATGCTTGTTTCCATTGGCAAACGAACTCCCTGGGCGGCAGTCAGAAGTGAGGGTGTCGCCGGGGAAAAGGATGAATTGATCTATGATTTTACAGCCGGGAAAGATGAAAAAGGCATGCGGATGCATTTTATTGTTTCCGGTAAAGGGAAAGTGTCGGTCGTTTCTGCAGAAATCCGGGAGTTGAGTGACCGGCAGATGAAAGCACTGAAAGAGATTAAAAAAGTTACCGCCACAGATTTTTCCGGAAATGCTCTGCGTAAAAATTGGAAACCGGTCAATTTGATCAGTTACAACCGGGGAGTTTTGAATTTCAACTGCAATCCTTTCGGGGGCGTTGAGTGTAAAAATCTGGATTGGGATGCCGATAAAATCAAAGCTGTTGATGTGCGTGTCGGAGCGAGTGAACCGGGGTATATCTATTTTGAATTTACCACAACTGCCGGACAGAAATCTTATCTTTCACAGGCGGCATATCCCGGGTTCCCTGCAAAAGATTATACATTCCATGTTGCCTCCAATCCTGCATGGAAAGGGCGCATTGCATCAGTACGGATCATCTGGCGTGCATACGAAAGATCATGTACTCTTGATTTCGGGCGCATTACCGCACGCAGTAAAGCCAATATAATCCCCTTTGCCGATGAGAAGAAAAATATTTCATCTTTTGTCATCGACTCTTTTCTGCCCAGAGGAGAATATAAACTGTCTTTCAACGGCAAAAATCCCGGTTCAGCAGTCAGTTGTTTTGATCGTCACGGCAGAAAACTTGCCCTGTTTACCATGCCTGCCGGAAAGGAGAGTATGACCTTTCAAGTGCCGGAAATGTGTGTAAAATCAGTGTTGACAATGGAAAAAAGCTCATCATATCCCTGTATTGAATTGCTCAACTGGAGCAAGCCTGATAAAAAAGCTTTTGATTGGCGCGGCAAGTGGATATGGAGCAATACCGAGTTCGGACCGGCTAATGAATATGTATGGTTCAAGCGGGAATTTGATGTAAAGGGAAAGGTTTTGGAAGCCGGAGTGATTTTTACTGCCGATGACCGTTTTACCGTTTATATCAATGGGCAGAAAGTTTCTTCGGGAGACAATTGGCGAATCCCGGTGCGAACTGAAGCTGCGAAATTTATCAGACCGGGTAAAAATACCATTGTGATCAAGACATTCAATGAAGCAGCATGGGGCGGAATGATCGGAGAACTTTATGTGAAAACTGATCAGGAAACCAGATATTTTCCCACGGATAATTCGTGGATGTACAAAATAGGCGGCAGTGATTTCCCTGAAAAATATACCGCCCGGGCATTGGAACTGGGTGCGCCGCCGACTTCGCCGTGGGGAGATCTTGTTTATGCTTATGTCGGCGAAAAGGGAAAAGTCACGGTAAAAGAAAGCGGAGAGCTTTCAGCGGTGCTTCATGTTGACGAAGCAATTCCGGTCAGGAGTGACAAATTGACATTTCTTCTGACCTTTCCTGATGGCAGCAGCCGACTGGCTGTCGGCGGAGTCGAACCGGCGACGGATAAATGGGAAAAGGGAAAAGATGTCAGAATAAGAATTTCTCTGCCGCAGGTTATTCAGAAAGGGGTGACAGCCAGACTTGCAACTGATTTTATTGCTTCCGATGAAATTATCTGCCGGATTCCGGCAGCGGATTCCGGTAAGCGGGTATTGAGTTTTGCACACATCGAAGGAACCGGGAGCAGGGCTCATATTGTTATCAACGGTAAAAAATATCCGCCGATATATTATGATGGTTACAATAAAGCAGCCAATACCTGGATGCTGGAAAAGGCTAAAGCCGGGGGCTGTGAAATTGTCCGTATCGGTTGTTCCATGCATACGATGTGGAAATCTGAAAATGAGTTTGATTTCTCGATCATCGACCGTTATATGGATGCTTTTGCGGTAAATTATCCTGATGCAAAGGTGATACTGAAAGTTCAGGTTACTATGCCGGATTGGTGGCTTGCCAAATTTCCGGATGATGTTACAGCTTACCATGACGGCAGACCTTATTCCAAGGCTCATGACCGTCATGCGCTGGCTTCTGCCCGTTGGCGCAAAGATGGTGCATACGCGTTGCGTCAGTTGATGAAATATTTGAAAAAATCGCCTCATTGCGACCGGATTTTTGCTATCGGTTTATCCGAGGGTTGGAACAGCGAATGGTTCTGGAGTACGCTCGGAGGAGCTGTCAGCGGTTACAGCAAAGGTGATCTGGCAACATTCCGCAGTTATTTAAAAGAGAGTTACGGTACAGATGCTGCTCTTGCTGCGGCATGGAATATTCCGGGGATGACTTTTGACAAAGTCACAATGCCGAAGCCGTCGGAGTTTGACCGTGCCGCTTGCGGCGAATTGATCGATCCGTTGAAAGATCAGCGTACGATTGATTATTTCCGTTTCCGCAACCGGGCGTTGGGAGATGCTATTGAAACTTTTGGTAAAGTTGTAAAAGAGGAATCGGATAATCGTTATCTGGTAGGGATATATTACGGATATTTTGTGATGTTTTCTCATGTCAACCGGAAATTGCAGACCGTTGGTCATTTGGAAATCGAGCGTCTTGCCCGTTCACCTTATGTGGATATTTTCTGGGCGCCATCACTTTATCACTGGCGTCAGATCGGTATGCCGGATGGCATCATGCAGGCTGCTGAAACTCTGTCTTCATTCGGCAAACTGGTCGTTGTGGAACAGGATATGCGTACTTTTTCCGAACCAAGCCACATGCAGGCAGGAAACGGCAGGACGAATACTCCGGAACAGACCATCAGTGCCATGCACCGGGCGTTCGGCATGCTTCTTGCCCGCGGAGTCGGTACACACTGGTATGATATGCATGAGATCTGGTTTCGGGAACCGGTTTTGCTGGAAGCAATGAAAGAGATCAACGACACATATATGAGCTTGTCGCCGGTAAAGGGAACCACTCCTGTTGAAGTTTGTATTGTCAGTGATCAGGAAAGTGCGTATTATACAAGGCATAACTTCAACCGCAATCCCAATAAAGGGGCAGTGTATGAATTTTTGCGGACATTCAATTATGCCGGAATACCTTTCCGTCATGTATTTGTCAATGATCTTCTGGAAAAGGATAAAGTGCCGGCACACAAGCTTTATATCATTACTGCTGCGGTGATGATGACTCCGGAAAGATACGATCGTCTTATGAAACGTATTGCAGCGGAGAAAGCAACGGTGCTGCACCTTTACGGTACGGGAGTTACCCGACCGGATAAAAGTCCGTCGGCAGAGAATATGGAAGAATTGCTGGGAATGAAATTCAAAATGGATATGACCAATTCCCTGCCGTCAGGTATTTCTGTGATTCCGGAAATCGGTAACAGCAGGAATCCAACTGCTTCCAATCCCTGGTTCTATCCGGTTTCCGGTTTTGACAAGGTGCTTGCTGTCGGGCAGAACAAATTGCCGGTACTGGTGAAAAAAACAGATGCATGCGGTATAACGGTTTACTTTTCCACATTGATGAAACCGTCTCTTGCTGTGATCCGTCATATTGCAGCGGAGGCGGGGGTGCATTTTTATTCTTCAGACACCCGCAATGCAATGCATATCGGTAATGATTGTCTTTTCATCGTACCGGTTTATGATGGAGTTATGTCGGTTGATTTGCCGGGAAAATACAGATTGTATGGTATCATCGGTGAGTATAAAGGTAAAAGTTTCGCTTCCGGTGAAGCGATCCCCGTTCGCAATGGTATTTGTGCCGGTTTTATAGTAAAATAGGGTGTTGTTCACGTTTTTCATTCACGCCGGAGTATTCCGGCGTTTTTTATTCAGGGTAAAAATTGAGACAATAAAAATATTTTTATTTCTGCACGCTATTGGAGATCTGTCTTGAATTTGATATGGATAAATGTTATATTAACTCCCGTGATTGCGGTTGCTCGAGCAATTGAATAAAATAGTTTGTTCCTTGAGCCGCAAATAAAAGCATCAAAGAAATTGCATTTTCAGAATTGGATCAGATATGACATGCATTACTGATTTTTTACGGAGTGAAAACAGTTCAACAGCATTGGCACCTGCCATAAAAGCGGCAGTGGAAGGCGATAAACTTCTTTATTTTCCTCCGGGGGAATATCACTTTTATCCGGAAGGGTGTACAAGCAGATACTGTTATTTTTCCAATAATGATGAGGGCGTGAAAACAATTGCAATACTGTTGGATGGCATTGATGACCTTACTATTCGCGGGGAGGGGGCAAAACTGATTTTTCACGGAAGGATCTCTCCATTGTGTGCATTTGACTGCCGCAATCTGACCGTGGAAGGATTTAGTGTTGATTTTGAAGATTCCTTTGTTTCAGATGCCGATCTGGTATATTGTGAAAATGGTACAGCCTGGTTCCGTTTTTATGGTAAACATAAAGTGGTAAATGGAGAAATCGTATTTACCGGTGACGTTTATGACAATATGAATAAAAAATTGTTTTTCTATTGTTATGACCGGGACAAATGTGAATTGGTGTATGATTCTGCTTCCATAACCATCGCTAATTCAAAAGTTCTCTGCCGTGATGGGCTGATCGGATTGCCTGATCATTTTTCGCAAGCCGGAACGGATGCTTTTCTGGTCAAACATGAGTTGAGGCTCTGCCCGGGAATGGTCTTTGACGGCTGTCAGAATATATTGATCAGGAATATTTCATTGTTCCATGCTGCGGGAATGGGGTTTCTTATTCAGAACAGTGAAAATTGTCTGATTGACGGAGCTGTGGTCAAACCATGCAACCGCCGGGCATCAGTTTCGGATGATGCCCTGCATATTACTGACTGCCGCGGTAAAATAAGGATAGAAAATTGTCAGCTTTCCGGTACCCTGGATGATTCTATCAATGTACACGGAGTATTCCGTAAATTGAAATCCCGCATTCCCGGGGGCAAAATGTATTATCTGGAAGCCGGACACTTTCAGCAGCAGGGGGTATTCAATATCCGTCCGGGGGATACGATGCAGCTTTTCAACCGTCAGAACGGTAAACCTTACGGGGAAATAAAAATTACCGGAGTTTCTCCGGTCAACAAGGCATTTTCGATCGTTAAGTTTGATGAAAAGGCTCTGCCGGAAAATTTTGTACAGGGTGATCCGGTACTTATTCTTGAAACAATGGCGGAACTGGAAGTTGTCAATACCGAATGCCGTCCCCTCAATGGCAGAGGGGTATTGGCTTCCGGATTGAACAGCGTTCTGATCACGGGATGCCATTTTCATACATCCGGGGCGGGGGTATTTATTTCCGGAGATTTCAGTTTCTGGTATGAATCAGGCCCTGTAAAAAGAGCAGTGATCGAGAATAACTTTTTTGACAATTGCAATTACAAGGTTCATACGGCGACCATGGAACCTCTTGCAGTATTTCCCGAGTTGAATATGCTGGAGGAAAATTACTTCTACCATGGTCTGATACAGGTGAAAAACAACCGTTTTCTTTCGGCGGTCCGTCCGCAGATTTCAATCATGTCGGCCGCCGTCGCAGAAGTTTCCGGGAATGAGTTTATTGCAGACAACAGATATACTTTTGTGCCGAATCCCGATGCCGGATATTGTTTTACCGATGCATCTTCGCCGATGGCGGCTTTCTGTCATTGCGGTACAGTAAAAGAGGAAAACAACTGCGGATTTGGCAAATAACCGGCACATTCCGGTATGATACATTGTCAAAATACCGGAATGTTGGTTATCTGCCGGAAAGCTGGAACCGTTTAAGTTCTTTATCCAGATAAAGTTCTTTCAGATTGCCGTTTGTGTCGATTTCAAATTCATCAAATTTTCTGCCATTGTCATCGATAGCCTTGATATGCAGTTTTTCCGGAGAACATTTTACCACGATATAACTGAAATCCGGCTCGACAGAATTTTCCTTGGGACCGTCGCAAGTGATCCAGTTTACCGGAGAAACTGATACTGCTGCTTTTTTTGCATACGCACTTCTGCTGACCATCGAAGTACTGTTTCTTTCTGCACGCCAATAACGGTGGACATGTCCGGCGATCCAGAGATGTATTCTGCCGGAATCACTGTTGTCAGCAAGCAGTTTTTCAGTCAGTTCCCGGATATTTTTATTCATTTGACCGGAAGCGATCTGCGGTTCTGTATGTGACAGAACGACCCGGAATTTTGCATTGCGGAATTCCGGTGAGAGCCGGACTTTTTCCAGCCATTGAGATTGTTTGCGGAAAAGTTTTTTCATATCGAGCAACGGACCGTTGTAAGCATCCAGAGCCTTGGCATTTGAAATATCTCCGCAATCAAGAACGATAAAGAAAACATCTCCCAATTGGAAAGAATAGTAACCTTTATCTTCCGGCATCATAAAGTGATCATACCAGTTTTCGGCGGCGATGCCGTTGGTCTCATGATTGCCGCGCACGAGAACCCATGGTTTATGTACTTCACCGGGGGCAGGGGAGAAAAGATCCAAAAGATTTTGCAGAAGAATTTTTTCGGTTGAGTGGAAAACGCTGTCCAAGTCACCGATATGTACAAAAAAGTCAGCCTGTTTGAATTCCGGAAAGTTTTTCAATTTGTTTATCAATCCGACTCTTTGAGCCACGGTTTTATACTCTTCTGAAATAGAAAGTTGAGTGTCGCCGAAAAGCAGGAAAGAGAATTCTTTACGGTCAGGATTCCGGAGAGTTTTTACCGGAGAATAAATTTCTTTATAAAGCCGTGATGCCCACAATGGCTTACGGAATCCATCCCTGCCGGCGGGAGGTTCCAGTAATACAAGGCGGTATTCGATATCTTCCCAGCCGGCAATGCCGCTGATCCTGATCCGGTGGATGCGGCTTTGTTCCCGCAGAACGAGATCGCCGACTGTATCATATTCCCGCAACCATCCGGAATCACCTTTTTTCCGGTAATCAACTCCGGCGGGGATCATTTCAGTTGTGACAAAGCTGAACATGACACTGTCCCGGTCGGGGCGTAAAACCAGTTCAGGATGAGCCAGAGCAGCTTTGACCGGTTGATAGTCTTTCAGTATTTTTACAGTCAGAAGCCAGTCGTTTTTTCTGTCTTTGCCGTAGCAGTAATCAAGTTTCCAGTTGGTCCGGCGGGTATTCAGCAGCAATTCATTACGACCGGCTTTGAGATCAAGCGGTATTTTATGATCCATGTAATTGACCATTTCGGTATCATTCCCCAGACCGTATGTGCGGAAATCGTAGATCATTTTGCCATTGAGGGTCACGGAAAAGACTTTGCATCCGACTCCGAGCCACACAGTCTGTTCTTTTTCTGAATCAATAAAACATCTGACAGCGGCACTGTTGCTGTTTTCAGCTGTTTCATCCAGATTTACAACTTTTTCAGAGAGAAGGATCTGTTGCTTTGCATCATCGGCAGAAAGTCCTTTAAGAAAAGTTTTTTCATCGCACCTGAAAAATTTGATCTCCCATTTTTCCGGCAGGTCAGCTGCCAGGATAAGAGTTGAAATGAATAAAGTCGCAGCTATGGAAAAGAAAGTTTTCATACGTTCCCTTGAAATTGAAATTATTTTTCATCCGGATCGTGTATAATATACATTTTGAAAAACTTTTTTTCAAATCATGATGCAATGCGGAAGATTTTTTCCGTACCATAATCACAGGTTTATCACAGAATGCAATGAGCTGCGGCAAAACTTGAAGTTCTGCCGCAGCTCTATTTCTGTGATGTTATGCAGTAGCCACATCGGTCTTTCGCATTTTACCATCAGGAGCGAGCATTTTGAAAGCGTTACAATTTGTAACGGTTTGATTTCCTTCTGCCAGAAGCCTTTTTTTCAACACTCTCCAATATACTTGCGGATTATCGCTATCGGTCAGAATTGCAACCACATCCACTACCGAAAAGTACCATTCTTCGGTGGTATCATCCCAAACGGAACGGACTTGTTTTTGTTCAAAAAGTTTTATTGCGTTTTGCTGTGTCATAAGATTTTCCGGAACAATTATTGTTTACGACTCAAATACTGCCGCATTCTCAATGTTATTAGCGATCGACTGCTTTTTATTTGCTCATATCCTTGCGGCAGTTTGATCAACTTTACTTTGCAGCTGTCGATATCACAGGAAAATATACCACCTTTTTCCGTTTTTACAATCAGCAAATCCTTGTGGATTTCAAGTTCGGTTATATACAATCTCTGCACATCGCGTTCAAGGGATTTTTGATAATTGATTTCGTAAATGGTGAATATCTTCGGAGGACATTTACATCTCTTTGCAATCTTTACTTTCCCGCAATTGTCATTACCGGCAGCTTCAATTTTATACTCATCCCAAAAAATCGGCTTGACCGGCTGCGGTGCAGCACGCTTTGCACAAAGTTCAAGCGGTAAAAATATTGCCAAAAAGATAACAAATAAAAGTATGCGCAATTTGCTTTCAGCCATAAGATAATCTCCTTACGGAAGCTAATATAGCATAGCACCGGAAAAAATCAAGGCGACAACGCCAACCTGATGCAACACTCAAAAACGT
>JAZSIZ010000063.1:0-2309 GCA_045534015.1 Victivallaceae bacterium
CGAAAACCAATGATCCGTCTTTCCGACCGCCGCATCGGGGAAAGACCGCAACCCACCACCAGCGGCAAAATGAAACTTTCAGATATCAGAAGGAGCAAAAATGGCTGATAAAAAGGAATATCCCGAACATATCCGGCAGGCTGTTGACCTTATTGCCGCTGTTTTGCGAAGAATTAAGGAAAAGGCACTGGATAAGTCGCAAAACCCATGCTTGTATATGAAGGAAGCAAAAGGAGTTACTACCTGATGGACAAAAAAGAAATTTTACAACGGCAAATTACAGCATTGGAAAATTGTAATGTTGCTGCTCTCAAAGAAAAGTTTTCAGAACTTTTCGGTTTTGAGTGCGGTGCAACCAATGCAAAGAATTTGAGAAATCGTATTGCATATAAATTACAGGAGATTTATTTTGGTGGTTTATCAGACGAAGATAAAGCGTTGCTGACAGAAATTGCCAATAATGATCCAGCATCAAACTTGCAATTTTCAAATGTTGCTCCACGACCGCTTGCCAGAGGTACTCGGCTTTGCAGGGATTGGAAAGGCAAAACATATGAGGTCATTGTTCATCCCAATAATAAATTTGAATTTGAGGGTGAAATGTACCGTTCCCTTTCTGCAATTGCCGATAAGATCACAGGAACTCATTGGAACGGGAAAAAATTCTTTGGGGTGAAATAATGCCGGAAGTTGTAAAAAAACGATGTGCAATTTATTGCAGGAAGAGCGTCATGCAGGAAGATTCAGATGTTGAATTTTCAAGTCTTAATGCTCAAAGAGAAGCCGGAGAAGCATTTATTTTAAGTCAGAAATCCAACGGCTGGGTTTGTTTGCCAGAACATTACGATGACGGAGGATACACTGGGGGAAATACCAACCGCCCTGCGTTACAACGATTGCTCAGTGATTGCGAAGCCGGATTGGTGGATATTATTGTTGTTTATAAAATCGACCGTCTTTCCCGATCAATTTGCGACTTTGCCGACCTGTCAAAGAAATTTGATGAGTGGGGCGTCCAGTTTGTCGCAGTAACACAAGAAATTAATACAGCGACTCCTTCCGGGCGAATGATGTTGAATATTTTGATCACATTTAGCCAGTTCGAGCGGGAAATTATCGCTCAAAGAGTACAGGACAAGATGGAAGCCAGCCGCAAAAAAGGCATGTTTGTCGGCGGGACTGTTCCGTTTGGATATATCGTTGTAAATAAGAAACTTGTAATAAAAGAGGAAGATGCAAAAATTGTCCGATCGGTATTTCAGCGCTTTATTGAAGTTCAATCGCCCAAACTGATCGCAAGCGAACTTAATCAAGCCGGACATCGTACAAAGGCTGGTAATCCATGGCAGCGTGATCATATTTACCGGATGCTCAACAATCATACATATATTGGAGAGGTAAAATACAAAGATGCTATTTGCAAAGGCGAGCAACAGGCAATTGTTACCCGCGAAGTATGGAATCGAGTTCAGGAAATCTTAAAAGAGAATGACCGGAATAAAGAAACCAAAGACCGGCAAGGAATTGTTGCCCCTTTGAAAAATGTTCTGAAATGTGGTCATTGCGGTGGATCAATGATGCCTACATATACCTCTCGCGGCAGCCAAAGATACTTTTACTATTTGTGTTGCAAGGATGCCAAACGGGGAATTGCCGAATGTCCGGTTCATCAAATACCGGCAGAGGATGTTGAGCGGATCGTAAAGCGACAGTTGCAGAAAATGCTTGGAGATCTGTCCTTGACTTTGCAATTCGCTGAAAAATCCGGACTTTCGCCCCATGAAGTAATAACTTGTTTTAAGGATGAATTCTGGAATGAAATTACTCCCGGAGAATACAACCGTCTGGTAACGCTTCTGGTGGAAACCGTAACAATATGGGAAGATAAAATGGAAGTCGTACTGCGGACAGAAAACATAAAATCGATGATGGAGACAATTGTAAATGACCAAGATTGAAATCCTTGAAAATGGCAATGTCAAGTTGACTATTCCAATGTCGTTCCGGCATTGTGCAGGCCGAAAACGGATTATTGTGCCGGATGATTCTGAAAAGTTGGTAGATCCGCTTGTTTTAAATCTCGCAAGAGCCTTCCGCTGGCAGGAACTTATTGATTCCGGAACATACAGCAACGCCATAGAACTGGCAAGGGCAGTAGGGAAGGACACCGCCTATGTCGCTCGAACAGTCAGATTGACATTGCTTGCCCCGGAAATCATTCATGCCATTTTGCATGGTACTTTGAAAAAGAGCATTTCAATGGAAACATTGCGGAAAAGCTGGCCTGAAAATTGGGAAGAGCAAAAGAA
>JAZSIZ010000133.1:0-27551 GCA_045534015.1 Victivallaceae bacterium
CGCACCGTTTGTAACAGTAAATGCACCATTTGTAAGACTAAACGCACCACTTTTCATTGTTTGTAAGACTAAACGCACCGCCAAGGCTAATTAACCCTCTCAAACTTGACTAAATGGTGCATTTACTTTTACAATTCACAAGATAGTCCGTAAAAATCATTTACCTGACATATACTGTAACGGAAAAATATTGACTTTTATTCTGTGCAGGAGTGTTGAAAAAAATTTCTTCCGGTGGTATTTTATAAACGTATTTTCCGGTTTATGCTCTGCACAAATGAGAAAGGAAATGTGTAAATGCGTAAATTTATTCTTGATACCGACTGGTGGACTGATTGTGACGATGCTGTTGCCATCCGTCTGCTCTGCAATGCCCATTTGAATAAAGAGGTGGAACTGCTGGGGATCAACATTAATGCCTGTATGCCTTTTTCCATTCCGTCACTGGATGTTTTTACCCGGGGTTGCGGTGTGGATGTGCCGCTGGGGATCGATCACAGTGCCACCGGATTTGCCGGAAAACCGCCGTATCAGGAGCATCTGGCAAAATCCCGTACTCCTTTGCGGAGTAATGATGATGTGCCGGACAGTATCGATTTTTACCGTCAATTGCTTGCCGGTGCGGAAGATGGTTCTGTGGAGATCATTTCCATCGGCTTTACCCAGGTTTTTGCCGGATTGCTGGGAAATCCGGAAGATGCCGCATTGGTTGCCCGCAAGGTGAAACATCTCTGGATCATGGCAGGAAAGTGGGATGAAGACGGCGGCAGGGAGTACAACTTCTACAAAAATGAGTTGACTTGCCGCAGCGGAGCTGAACTTTGCCGCAACTGGCATTCGCCGGTGACCTTTCTCGGCTGGGAAGTCGGCAATACCGTGTTGACCGGCGGTGATCTGCCCGATGGTGATCTGCTCAAACAGGTGATGATCGATCACCATTCGGAAAAGGGGCGCTGTTCATGGGATCCCATGCTGGTTCTGCTGGCGGTGCTTGGTGATCCGGAAAAAGCGGGCTACCGCTGTGTTTACGGCAAAGCGCAGGTGGATGAATCGGATGGAAGCAATCACTTTACTGAATCGGCGGATGGTCTGCACCGCTATGTGGTCAAAATGTATGACGATACATTCTATGCCGATGCGGTCAATTCCCGGCTTATTTGCTGAATGGAATCGTTTTTTCTCTGAAAACTCCTGATAAGAGCAATATTCCATTTGCTTTTCTGCTTTTTTATATTACATTAAGCAGAATCACTTTTTGAATATCAGGATTTTTTTGAATTATGAAAGCAGACAGGATCTTTTCCAGGGCCTTTACCGCTTCACTGCCGGTTCTTATGGGGTATACTGCCATGGGGATGGCGGCAGGAATACTGCTGGCAGGGGCGATCAGGCGTGATGATATTGTACTGATCGCATTTTTGAGCAGTGCAAGCAGTATTTCCGGCGCACTGCAATTTGTCATGGTCGATTGGATAACCAATACCAAACCGTTGATCGATGTGGCACTTTTGACTCTTTTTCTCAATATTCGTTATGCGATGTACGGATTGCCGCTGCTGGAAAAATTCCGGGGAACCGGATTCTGGAAAAAGTGTTATTTCATCTGGAGTCTGACCGATGAAACTTTTGCTCTGGAAACCGAAAGCAATTTCCCTGACCGTAAAGATAATACCCGTTACTGTCTGACCGTTGCCATGTTGAATCATCTGTACTGGGTTTCGGGAGTGACGCTGGGGGCAGTCGCCGGAAAATTTCTGCCTTTTTCCACCCGGGGGATCGATTTTGCCATGACCGCTTTGTTTCTGGTGGTGCTGATCGATCAGTGCCGTGACAAACGCAACCGTATTCCGGCAGTTATCGGGGCGGTGTCCGCTGTTGCCGGAAGAATTTTTTTCAGTGTGGAAAATATGCTGATCCCGGCGATGATCATGATGAGCGTGATCTTTATCCTTTTCCGCAGAAAAATGGAAGCGCAGCTGCTTGAGGAGAAAATGAAATGAGTGAAAACTTCTACATTGCCGCTGTTATTGCAGTTACAGCTGCTGTGACGATCGGTCTGCGGGCATTCCCCTTTGTGCTTTTTTCTTCCGGCAAAAAGTGTCCTCCGGTCATCACCTATATCGGAAAAGTTCTGGCTCCGGCGGCAATCGCCATGCTGGTGGTCTACTGTCTTTTTTCCGTATACACTTCCAAAAGTTTTTCCGGCGGCGGTTACGGTATTCCGGAAGCTGCTGCCTCGCTCACTGTGATATTGCTCCATCTGTGGAAGCGCAATCCGCTGCTTTCCATCATCGCCGGCACATTCGTGTATATGCTGGTGCTGCAAAAGTTTTTCTGATGACATGATGCCGCAAGACTTGATTTAACGGCTTCTTTATATTATATTATAAGAACGACATGTTTATTCCTGAAAATGAGGATTTATGGAAAAAGGAAAAATAAAGATCATTCCGGTGGCAGGGACAATTCTTTTGGTGCTGCTTTATCTGGTGTCACTTGAATTCCGGGGATTTTTTCTGCCGGAAGAGTATGTTTTTGCGATGAAGCTCAAAGGGATGTTTCCGGCTCTTTCCGGAACATATCTGCCGAAACTTCCGGCGGCACTGTCTACTTTGCTTACCGGGGGATTGCTCTGGTTCATCGCTTCAAAATTCAAACTTCTGCATCCGGGGACGGCGGCGGGGATATATCTGTGTTTCCCGCCGGTCTGGTGGATCGGTACTTCGGCACTGCCTTCGGCGGTGCTGGCTTTGCTGATCGATCTTGCTGCTGCCGGATTATTCATTGCCCGCCGGGAAGATGGTATGACATGGCGGTTCGGCGGTTTTTTTGCCGGTCTTGCCGGTGCTGTCGGTGCGGCACTTCTGGCAGTGAACGGTTTTTTTGACTGGTGTGCGGTGATAATGGCATTCATGCCGGTGCTGGCACTGATCGCTGCTGTCCGTCTGGAAAAACTTGATGACCGTCAGCTTGCCGAAGCCCGGATAAACCGTATCGGTATCGCTCTGGCGGTTGCCGGAGGATTGTGTCTGCTCTTTTTGCTGCTGCCCTCGATCGCCAGAATGTTGAAAGTTTCATTTCCGGATGGATTGTCCGTGTACCGCGGCGGCGAAAGACTTTACCGCCCGGCATTGGCAGTATTGATCCCGATGCTGTGGATCTATGTTGTGTTTCAGGTCAAAAACTATGTGGACAAACTTTTTGCGCTTCTGCTGGCTGTCGGTTTTTTTCTGCTGACCATGCCGCCGGCACTGCCCTGGGGCAGATTGGCACAGGTTCCGCAGCCGGCACAGCTTGAATTGATTTTTCCTGAACTTATGCATGATAAGCCGGTCTTTTATGCCGACAGCACTTCGGCGGCGGCATTGTACTATGTTTTCAACATTGAATCCTGCCGGGTCGGGCGGGAACCTGGAGAAATGCCGCCATCGGAACTTGCCGCAGAGGTGGAAAAGTCATTGAAAAAATCAGATGTTGTTGTCGCTTCCTTTGATGGTGAGCTGGATGCATTTCTGCCGCCGGAAAGAAGCAATGTGAAAAATCAGTTGCACAAGTGTAAATTTTTCCGTTTTACAGGAGATGTCAAATGAAATATTTCGGTTGGATCTTTCTTTTCTTCATTGTCGTATTCATCATTCCGCTGGGCAGCCGTCCGATGCTGGCACCGGAAGAATTTATTCAGGCAGAGATCGCCAGAGAGATGGTGGCAAGCGGCAACTATACTCTGCCGTCGCTTTTCAATGAAGTTCAAATCGGCAGGTTCCCGATGAGCAGCTGGCTGATGGCAGGGTGTTTCAAACTTTTCGGAGTCAATGCATTTGCTGCCCGTTTACCGGCTGCGGCGGCGGTAGGTTTGACGGCACTGCTGATCGCATGGTTCATTCAGCAGACGATGCGTGATGAAAAACTTGCAGCACTTTCCGCTTTGATCTACATGGCATTTTCGGTAACCATTTTTACCGGCAGTACGGCGCAGTATCCGGCGGTATTCACCTTTTTTGCCGCAACGGCACTCGGCATGGGATTTCTTGCTTCGCAGGAGGAGAAGATCAACCGGCGCAAGGTATTGCTGATTTTTCTCAGCGGCATTTTTGCCGGTGCAGCTTTCCTTACCGGCGGACTTGCCGGAGTTGTGCTGCCGGTGGTGATATTCCTGCTCTATCTGCTGTGCAATCACCGTTACAAAGAGCTGCTGATCATTCCGCTGCCCTGTCTGATTTCAGCCGCACTGCCGGTACTGCCTTATTTGTTGAAAGCCGAGAAGCTTCAGGATGGTTTCTGTGCTGAATTTTTCTCATGGGGCAGATTTTCCGCCGGGATCGGCACTTTTTCTCCGTGGTACACCTATTTGCTTTACTTCTTTATCGGACTTTTACCGGTTGCCGTGCTTATTCCTGCAGCAGTGATGGCGGGAAAGGAAGCGTGGCAGAAGCTTTTCCGCCAGCCGTTGTGCCGTTTTGCCTTGCTGGCGGTGATCGTACCGCCGGTCTATCTGGCTTTCATGCGCAATGTTGAACCCGGCGGTGTACTGCTCTCATTTCCTGCGCTGGCGATTCTGGTGGCGATGGGGCTGCAGGCTTATTTCAACGCCGGCGGTCATCACCGTTCTTTTGACTGGATGCTCAATATCTGGGCTCTTTTCCTGGTGATAACCGGCTGTATTGAGGTGGTTTTCTGGTTTTTGCAGGAAAGAATGTTTCAGGAATATCTTTCGGTGCTGCCGGTTTCTGAACTTTTCCTGATCAATCTCGCAGTTCCCTCTCTCATTGGCGGCGGGGTCATCCTTTACAGTCTGCGTGGCAACTGGCGCAGCCGTCTTTATCTCTTTTTCTTTTCGGTGGCTATTTTGCCGCTGGGTATTTCCTGGTGTTTGGACACCTGTGCCCACATGCCGGAAGCAACTTTCAGGGACTTGGTCAGCCAGATGGATATAATTGCCGGAAAGAGTGTATTTATCACCCGTGCCGAATTTTCTCCGGCAGTGGCATGGTCGACCGGCGGAAAAATCATCGTGATGGATAAAGATAATGAACTTTGCTGTGAAAAAGATGTCGTGTGTGTCATCCTGAAAAGCGATGATCCGGTATGGCGGGATCTGCCGCGTCCGGAAAGAATTTCCAGCAAAGGGGAATTTACCTGCGCATTATTCCGCAGCTGTGTTATGTGTGAGGCAAAATAATCCCGGGGTGAATATATGTTTTACGAATTGTTTCTGGCGGCACGTTATCTCAAACCGCGCCGCAATGCAGTTTCTCTGATCACATTGACCAGTATTCTCGGTGTTACATTGGGAGTGATGGTTCTGATGGTGGTAATGGCTGTAATGAGCGGCTTTACCGGAGAGATGAAAGCCAAACTGATCGAAACGCAATCGCATTTTCAGATTTATTCCAGAAAGCCTCTGACTGAAGCTGATGTGACCCGGATCTCCGGTGTGCTGGAAAAAAATCAGGCGACCGGTACTCCGGTCATCCAGAGTCCGGTGATGGTACAGTATGCTGTGCAGACTCCGATGGGTACGGAACAGCGTCTGGATACCCAATGCATGATTTTTGCCGCTCCGGAAGAGGCGTTGAAAGAGCATTTGAATCTGGATAAGTATATCAAAGAAGGTTCTTTGAAACTGGACAGTGATTTTGAAACAGATTCCCACAACGTGGTCATCAGCACCTATATGGCAGACCGATGGAAACTCAAGGTCGGGGATCGTTTTCTGGTTCACAGTTCCGGGCATCTGACCGGCTTGGTGAAATTCAATGCCGAAGGTGGTGTGGAACTTAATGAGGAAAGTTCTGCTTATCTGCCCAAGGAGTTTACAGTTGCCGGAATCTATGCGCTGGGCAAATCTGATTTTGATCAGTCGGTATTTTTTGCCGGAGAGGGGGATGCTTCTGAATTGCTCTTTGATCCGGATCCTGAAACCGGCATGATCCCCTGTGCCACATCGATTTACGGCTGGGGGCCGGATCCATTTAATCAGAAACAGATGCTGGATATGATCAATGTCGAATTGAATCCGATCAATACCCGCCCGAATTATGCAGTGGTCGGTTGGGAGGAGGCTAACCGCAGTTTCCTTGAAGTGCTGGCGGTGGAAAAGATGATGATGTTTTTTCTGCTGATATTCATTGTGCTGGTTGCGGCATTCAGTATTGCCAACACTCTGATCACCTCGGTCTATCAGAAAACCCGGGAGATCGGTCTGCTCAAAGCTCTGGGCTGTACCGACCGGTCGGTGATGAATATATTTGTGCTGCAGGGATTTCTGGTCGGAGTGATCGGCAGTGGAGCGGGAACGCTTCTGGGGTATCTGGTCATTACTTTCCGGCAGAACATCCTTGATTTTGCATCGATGGTCAGCGGGCAGGAACTTTTCCCGAAAAAGTTCTACTTTTTCGATCAGCTTCCGGCGCAGATCATTCCATCGGATGTGATATTTATTGTGATATGCAGCATTGTTCTGTGTACAGTCGGTGCGCTGCTGCCGGCGATCCGGGCGGCACGTCTGCAACCTTCGGAGGCTCTGCGTTATGAGTAAAGAAGTTTTGAATTTGTGCAATGTTAAACGCACTTATCTGATGGGCAATAATAAATTGCCTGTTCTCAAAGGGGTGAATCTGTCACTTGAAGCCGGTGAATGGTGCTGTGTCTACGGAGCATCCGGCAGCGGTAAAACCACATTGCTCAATCTTATCGGCGGTCTGGAACTGCCGGATGAGGGTACTGTCACTGTTTGCGGTGAAGTTCCGGCAAAAATGAACCGCCGTCAGGCGGCGGCATTCCGGGCGGAAAAGATCGGTTTTATTTTTCAATCCTACCATCTGCTGCCGGAATTGACCATTCTGGAAAATGTTGCACTTGCCGGTACGATCGCCGGAAAGAGTTTCAAAGATGCCCGTAAAAAAGCCACTTCTCTGCTGGAACAGGTTGGGCTCGGTCAGCGTCTGGCGCACCGTCCTGCGGAACTTTCAGGCGGTGAACAGCAGCGTGCCGCCATTGCCCGCAGTCTGATCAATGATCCGGCACTTCTGCTTGCCGATGAGCCGACCGGAAACCTTGATCCGGATACCGGAAACGGTATTCTCAAACTTTTCCGTCAATTGCGGCAGGATGATCCGGAGCGGACGATCCTGATGATCACGCACAACCACGACATTGCCGGATTGGCAAGTAAAGTCGTGAAGCTGCGCAATGGTATTCTCTGCGATTGAGCGCGCGTATTATTTTCAGGAGAGTTGATCTGTGAATAGAGTGATGGGGATTTTTTTTGCTGTTTTTGCGGCAATCTGTTACGGACTCAATCCGCTTTTCGGCATTCCACTTTATAAAGCGGGCATTCATCCTTATTCTGTTTTATTTTACCGTTTTCTGCTGGCATCACTGCTTATGGGAGCATTGCTTATTATAAAACGCGGCAGTTTTGCTCTGCCGGTAAAATATCTGCCCGGAACCGTTGCTGCCGGGGTGCTTATGGCTCTGACCTGTCTTTTCTGGTTTCTTACCTTTGAGATAATGGATTCCGGGATCGCGGCGGCGATACTTTTTGTTTATCCGGTGATGGTGGCACTTATAATGTGGATATTTTTCCATGAAAAAGCATCTTTATCCACTGCGGCGGGGATATTGCTGGCGGTGTCGGGAGTGGTTCTTTTGTGTGCTTCCGGCGGCAGTGTTTCTGTTGCCGGAGTGATATACATAATTCTTTCAGCATTGACTTATGCCATTTACATAGTGATGGTCAAAGTGACCAATCTCCGGGAGCTTGCTTCTGAAACACTGACGTTTTATGCAATGATCATTTCGACAGTTATTTTTCTGATACCTCTGCGAATGGGTGCTGATCTGCAAATGCTGGATTCATTCAAAGAGTGGGGCAATGCTGTCTGTCTGGCTCTTTTCCCGTCTCTGTGTGCTTTTCTTTTCACGGCAAAGGCGATAAAATCTGTCGGGCCGACCAGAACGGCGATTATGGGAGCTTTGGAACCGGTAACTGCGGTTATTGCCGGATTGGTGGTTTTCGATGAATCCATACCGCTGACCGGATTTATCGCCATTGCTATGATCATTACGGCAGTGACGATCGTTATATGCAGTAAAACGGACGCTGAAAAAACAATAGTATCCGGAGTTGAAAAATGATTAAATCAGTTGCATTTTTTTCCAAATCGTTCTGTGGGCGCGGCGGGATCATTGATGTTTCCCGGGTCGCTTTCCCGCTGGTAGTCGCCTCTATCGGACACGGGGTCAATCTTTTTACCGACCGGGTGATGCTTGCCAATTTTTCACCGGATGCCATGGCGGCGGCATTTCCCGCCGGTTTGACCAGTTTCACCATCTCCTGTATTGTTCTCGGGGTGGTCGGATATGCCGGTGTTTTTGTTGCACAGTATACCGGTGCGGAACAGCCGCTGAAAGTCGGCAAGGCGGTCTGGCAGGCGATATTTCTTGCCCTTGCCGGGGGGGGTATTATGGCGTGTACCACGATTTTTTCCGCAGAAATATTCAACTGGTTCGGTCATGATGAATCTTTGCTGGATATGGAAATAAGTTATTACAATATTCTATCCTGGTTCGGATTTGTTCCGCTGGTCACGGCGGCTCTTTCCACATTCTGGAGCGGCAGGGCAAAAACCAAAATGATCATGGTGGTCAATCTGTTGATCACATTATTCAATATTCCTTTGAATGCAATGCTGATTTTCGGCTGGAAGATCGGCAGTATCACGATTCCGCGACTGGGTATTTCCGGGGCGGCATGGGGAACGATCGGAGCCGGTGCAATCGGCATGAGTGTATTTATCATCTGCTTTATTCTGCCGGAAAACCGCCGGATATTCGGGACATGTTCCAATCCGTTTTCCTGGGATATATTCAAAAGGCTTCTCCGTTTCGGGACTCCCAATGGTGTACAGCTGGTGCTTGATCTGGCGGCATTCAATATTTTTGTTGTTCTGCTGGGCAAAATCAGTGTGGAAGTTCTCACTGCCAGTACGGTGGCGATGTCGGCATACAGTCTGGCATTCAATCCGATGATCGGATTCGGTCAGGCGGCAAGTATTCTGGTCGGGCAGGGTGTCGGGGCAAAAAATATTCCCTTTGCTGAACGCTCGGTGCGCAGCTGCCGTTTTCTGGCGGTCGTCTATTCACTGGTAATGGTGATCATCTTTGTGTTTTTTCCGGAATTGATCTTCCGGATGTTTGATCTGGAAAGTGAAAGTGTCCGTCATCTTGCCCGGATCATGCTGATTTTTACCAGCGGTTATCTGCTTTTTGATGCTTTCTGTATACTTTACAGCAATGCCATCAAAGGAGCCGGTGATACGAAGTTTGTCATGTGGGCGGGGGTGGCTATGGGCTGGATCTTGTTTGCGATCCCCTGTGCGGCGGCATACCGGATATTTTCCGGTGAGTGGGCAGCAGCACAATTCGGTGCTGAAAGTGCGCAGAATATCTGTATCTGGACTTTGTGGTGGATCTGTGATATTTACATCATTCTGATGGGAACGGTATTTTATCTGCGCTACCGTCGCGGTAAATGGAAAACGATGAGCGTTATCGAAAATTGAATATCTGATCGATCAACAGCCGTGCCACTGAACCGTGAGAGGGCAGTTCAGGGTGGTCGTCGGCAGTGAACCAGCCCAGATCACTTAATTCTTCACCATCCGGCTGTGCTTTCCCGGTGTCATATTCCGCTTGGAATGCCAGCATCAAAGAGTTGGGAAACGGCCATACCTGACTGGTGACATACCGGAGATTTTTCACCCGCAGGTTGGTTTCCTCCCAAATTTCCCGGTGTACGGCACTTTCCACACTCTCACCGGCTTCAACGAATCCGGCGATCAGACTGTACATATTTCCGGCAAAATTCCGGTTGTGCGCCAGAAGCAGTTCTTTACCGTCATTGCGGGTCACTGCGACGATCACAGCCGGTGCAAGTTGCGGATAATAAACCGCACCGCATTCCGGACAGATCAAACCGGAATCTTTGGCTGATGCATCCAATTCCGTCCGGCATGCTCCGCAGAAACGGTGCTGTTTGCGCCATGCAAGCAATTCTCTTGCCCGGCATAAAGCACTTTGATTGCCGGTTGGATATTCAAAGAGGAATTTCCGGATCGGGAACAGTTGCAGATTTTCCGGCAGCTGCAAAGGAAGTTCTGATATTTCCACGGCAAAACAGCGTTGCCCATTTAAAAAACCGATCAATGGCATAATTGTGTCAGCCGGAAAAAGACCGGAAATCTCTTTTAATGCCGGAAAATTTCCGGTTCCGGCAGAAAATGAGAGGATCATATCTTTCCGGTGGAGCAGGATAACCAGATCATCACTGCCCGGCAGGATGTTTTCACCGGAATAGAGATCGCGGACGAATTCAAACATGATCGATCTCCCCTCCGCCGGCAAGTTTGTCTCCGGCATAAAATACCGCTGCCTGACCGGGAGTGACCGCCCGCAAAGGGATTTCCGGTGTCACCAGATAATTATTGTCATCAAGCTGCTGTAAAGAACATTTCACTCCGGCAGAACGGTAACGCACCCGTACGGTCAATTCTTCTGCCGGCATGGTTCCGCTCTGCCAGGAAAGCTCCTTTACAGTAAATGAATCGCTCATCAATTCATTTTGGTCGGTCGTCAACTCGATATTGCCGTTTCCCGGATCAATGGCTTTGATATATGCCGGAACTCCCAGTGCCACATTCAAACCATTGCGCTGTCCCAATGTGTAACGGTGGATCCCGTCATGCCTGCCGACCGTTTTTCCCTGATGGATGAAACGGCCGTGCCGCATGGAAATATTGCAGCGGCGGCGCAATGTTTCTCCGCAACATTCACCGGGAATTTGAAAACAGGCATCCTGACTGTCTTTACGCACCGCACAGGGCAATTTTTCCGCAGCGGCGATTTCCCGCACCTGCGCCTTGGTGAATTTTCCCAGCGGAAATCCGGCTCTGGAAAGCTCCTGCTGGGTGAGCAGATAGAGAAAATAACTCTGATCTTTTGCCGGATCGACCCCTTTGCGCAGAGTGTAAATGCCGTCTTCACAACTTAAATTGACATAGTGACCGGTGAAAACTTTTCCGATACCCAGCTGATCTGCCGCATTCAGCAATTCGGCAAATTTGAGAACTTTGTTGCATTGACAACATGGATTGGGCGTTCTGCCGGCGGCATATTTCAGCGCAGAATGAAGCAGTACCTTTTCATAGAAAACATCTGCACATTCATGTTCAAAAAGTTCGATCCCCAGGTGGCAACAGCAATCATGCAGAACCGGATCATCCGGCTGATCTTTTTCCATTTTCAGGTGGATCGCCGTAACTTTGTAACCGGCTTTAAGTGCCAGAACGGCGGCTGTCGCAGAATCCACGCCTCCGGACATGGCTACAGCAATATGTTCTTTATTCATCACTTTTTTCAGTCCATGTTTCATCATCTTCCCGGATCACGCCGCGCCAGACGGAAACCGGTACTCCATTGCAGGTGTAATTATCCGGCAGCAGAGAGGTCCATACCCGGTCAGGGGCGAGCGGCAATCCGGAAGATATGACATAAACAGTCTCTTTCTGCCGGTCAAGTTCATTGAGCGAATCCAGCTGATACACCGGAGTTTTTACATAAAATAATCCGCAATACATACCATCGATATTGTACTTATACAGTACTCCGGCATCTTCCGGTAAAACTTCTCTGACATCATTGCCCAGTGTGCGCCAGTTCTTCTCCATCATCCGGTAAGGCAGAAATTCCACCGCCGCTCCGATGGCAATGCCGGAACAGATCAGGAACAACTGGATCCATACCGGCATGCGGCGGATGCCGTAACCATAGAGCATCGCCAGACCGGTCAGCACCAGTATCGCTGTCAGTGCCAGCCAGATATAACCGGGAATTTCATTGCGGAAAAGCATTTTTTCCGGTTCGCCCAGTGCGGTGATTATATTTTCCGGCAGAAATGTAACACCCATGATGAGCAGTGCCGCTGCCGGAAAGAAAATTCCCCCGCCGATAAGCACTTTTCGCAAAAACAGACCGTAACGGCGGATACCAAGATCATAAGTCAGACCGGTCAGGATCGACAGCGGACCGATCAGGAAAAAAATCAGTTTGCTCGAACTGCCGGGAATCAGCCATGCCAGTGCGAACATGGAAAAAAACAACGTCCGCAGATAACGGCTGAAAACCGGAGCTTGTGAGATCGATTGCAGTGCCACACAGAAAGGCATCCACATCAGAAGCGACCACGGCAGCATACGCAACGGAAATTCCAACGGAAAAAGCAGTACATCCAGCCAGTATTTCCCCTTGAATATATCCTGCCATCCGGCAGAACTGGCATAACTGCGCAAACTTAATCCCATCGGCAGAGCCCAGGTCAGGATCACGATCAGCAGCAATATTATGCCCGCCAGAAATCCCGGAGTGCGGAATTTACCGGCAAATGAAAGCGGACGGCGCAGAAAGAGAAGCGGTATGACAAAGAAAAACAGTACCACCGGTCCGGATGTCAGAAATGCCAGACTTAAAAACAGTGAGGCAGAGATCCATGCCGAATTCCAGTCTGCCAACCGGCTGCCGTAGTGGAAAAATAGCAGCTGCGCCGCCAGCAGAAAACATGCCGTCATCGTTTCCGGACCGCCGTAACAGCCCTTTTCCAGAGCAAATAAAGTTCCGAAACAACAGCATGCCGCTACGATCCCCGCCCGCTTGTTGCAGCGGTATCCGGCAGATAGTCCGGTGATAAGTGCCAGGATCCCCAGCATCGTCACCGAAATGATACGCAAGGCATTTTCCATCGGAATGCCGCAGCGGTAGAGCAAAGAAACCATCGTCGGATAAAGCGGCCATACATCGCTGTGCGGAACTCCGTGGGCATGGGCAGTCGTTCCCAATGACGGCTGCCACGGGTAATCCACATAATCAACTGCCGAGGCGGCGTAGAGCCCTTCCTGACGGAAAAGCTCCTGATTGCTGAAAAGCCACGGCAGAAAAAGCAGAATGAATAATATTATGCATAAAAATATCCCGCCTTTGGAACCGATGCGTTTTTCCAGCCTCAATGAAAGCGGTAATGTTTCCTGAATATCCATTTATTTCTGTTCCCATAATTATTGTCTCAACTTTTGCAAATCTTTACTACGGTGGCTCACCCGCTGGGCGGGTTGCCTGCTGTCTCGCTGCTCCGTTGTCGCAGCTCAATCAACGCTTTTTTGAAAAAAGCTTGGCAAAAATCCCGTGTGCAATCTGCCTTACACTGCATCCATCGGTCTTCGCATAAAGCTACGCCCCGACAAGCCGTTTGGATCTCTCCCGTATTTGCCCGCTTGCAAATCTTTGCAGCACTGACGCCTTGCTTTTGCGCCGGAGCAGTCAAGTACATAATCCCTGCAGATCACAAAATTCAAGACATTGTTTATAATTTAGTACAGCTTGGAAAAATTTCAACTTCTCCGCCTGAATATTCCTGAATATTTATAAAGAAGATGATCCGGTTGAAAAATAATTCTCAAGACAGCACAGGCTTTTGATGGAAACGCTCAACGCATTACCGGATCTCTTCGAGAACAAATACTCCGCCAATAGCAAAAAGATTCGGTTTGCGCCGGGTCATTCTGGGATATTTGCCGGAAACCGGATATTCCGCCACGATTCTGATACCCAGATCGCCGCAGAGATTACGGAAATCTTTCAATGTACAGAAGTGGATATTCGGTGTATCATACCATTGAAACGGCATGTGGGAACTGCGCGGCATCTTGCCTTTCAGCGCAACTTGCAGACGGCATCGCCAGTGACCGAAATTGATCACGCTGACTGCCGCTCTCTTACCGATACGCACAATATCTTTCAACAGCCGGTCAGGACGGCGGGTTTCCTGCAGGGTCTGGCTCAAAACCACCAGATCAAAGGATTGATCCGGCAGATAGTCCAGATCTCCATTGAGGTCGCCCTGTATCACCGGAACGCCGTTGCCGATACAGCGGACAATGGAATCTTCATCGATCTCAACTCCCAGTACAGAAACTTTTTTATCCTGCTTCAACTGGCGCAGAAAAAGTCCGTCACCGCATCCTAAATCCAGAACTTTCATGCCGGGAGTTACCAATCCGGCAATGATTTCCAGATCCCGGCGGAAATTTGCATCGAAATTTGCTTTTTCATTCATTTTGAATATGCCTCCTGCTGGTGATGGAGGAAATCTCTGACCATTCTGCCCAGAGTGTTGACCTCCAGCAGAAATGCATCGTGACCGTAACCGGATTTTATCTCACAGAAACTTACTTCGTTACCGTTTTTCAGCAGCGCATCAACGATCCTTTTGGATTGACTGGTCGGAAAGAGCCAGTCACTGGAAAAAGAGACCACCAGAAATGCCGCTTTGGTCTTTTCAAACGCTTTTGCCAAATCGCCGTCTGTAGAGGCTGTCAGATCAAAATAGTCCGTGGAACGGGTGATATAAAAGTAACTGTTGGCATCGAAACGTTCCACAAAACGGCGGCCCTGATACTGCAAATAACTTTCCACAGCAAAGTCAAAGTCAAAATCATAGTCATAATTGTTGGTTTTGTCCTGCAGTGAACGCCCGAATTTACGGCTGATGGATTCTTCGGAAAGATAGGTTATATGCGCCAGCATCCGGGCTGCTGCCAGACCTCTTGCCGGAACGCAATCGGCATCATACTCCCCGCCTTTCCAGTTGGGGTCGGCTTTGATCGCTTCCCGAGCCACCCAGTCAAAGGCGATATTCTGCGGTGAGTATTGGCACGCTGTGGCAATCGGAATCACTGCCTGCATCATATCCGGATAACTTACCGCCCACTGCAGCACCTGCATCCCGCCCATGGAACCTCCCAGTACGGCAAGCAGTTTTTTTATTCCCAGATGATCGATCAATTGTTTCTGGGCACGAACCATATCCGCAACTGTGATCACCGGGAAATTCATATTGTACGGTTTTCCGGTATCCGGATCGATGGATTGCGGACCGGTGGAGCCGGAACAGCCGCCGATAACATTGGAACAGATGACAAAATATTTATTGGTATCCACCATTTTCCCCGGCCCGATCATCTCATCCCACCAGCCCGGTTTTTTGTCTTCCGGAGTGTGGCGGCCGCAAACATGGGCATCGCCGGTAAGGGCGTGATTGACCAGCACTGCATTGGAACGCTCTGCATTCAGAGTACCGGCAGTTTCAAAACGGATGTTGACATCTTTCAGAATTCTGCCGCAATCCAGCGGCAGCGGTTGTGGCAGGCGGAAATCCTGCGGCACAGTGATGAACACTGATTCAGTATTGGTTTGGTTTTCGATTTTTAAATACTCCATTTTAGATGGTTTGACCTATAATATAGCCTGCTTTTATCATTTTTTCAATACAACAGACTTGACAATTTGCGGAAAATGCTCTATAGTATGGAATACGGAGGAAATATGAGAACGATAATTCTGATATGTTTTTTATTTTTTTCACTGCCGGCAATGGCTGATGTTTTTCTGGTTCCGGGATGGCGTACCGGTTTTTCCGGCAGAGATGGTTGCGTCAGGATCATGAAAGATGTTTTCCCGGGCAAAAAGATCGTGGTCAAATCATGGGATTCTCTCCAACCGTGGCACATCACCAAACGCAATGCCCGGGTGCAGACTGAAAAACTCCTGATGGAAGTGCTTGCCATGCCGGAAAATGACCGCCGGGAATTGATTCTGGTCGGGCATTCCATCGGTGCGCAGATCGTGGTTGATATTCTCTGTGAATTGGCCCGGCGCAAACTGAAGATCCATTCCGCTTCGCTGCTCGGCGGAGCTTTGCCGGATGATGATCCGAGAATCGCCAGATCTCTGGAGGCGATCCGCTTTTACTGTACTATCGTATACAATCCGGATGACTGGGTGCTGAAATATCTTTTCCCGCTGGATAACGCCATGCATGCTCCTCTGGGATTGAATGGCTGGAGCGGCAGTGACCACCGGGTTTTTGAAGCACGCACGCACAGTGACCGTTTCGGATTCTGCAATCATTTCGCCTATATCTATCTGGAAGAGCTTGACCGGCTCATGTCCCGGATCCCTCCGGAACGTCCGGAGATCAAAGTTATTCAGGATAAAAGTAACATTGAGCGCGTACCGGCTGATAACATTTGTTGGGATACCATCCTTTCACATGGCGGTTGGAAACTGCAGAAAAACTGTGCCGGCGGTTTCTGCCGTATCCTGGATGATCACGGTGTCAGACGGGCATGGGGCAGCGAAGACAAAATGCGTGAATCCTTTGCCGATCTCTGCCGGCAGCTGGGCGGTAAATGATTTACTGATTGCGTAATTTTTCAAGCTGCTGTTCACAGCTTATCCGCAATATCTGATCAAGAATCAGACCGAATTCACCTTCCATGATCTTGGGCAGATCAAAAGATGATACATTGAACCGGTGATCTGTGACCCGGTTCTGGGGAAAGTTGTAGGTGCGGATCCTTTCACTGCGGTCGCCCGTGCCGACCTGGGAACGCTTGTCTGCGGCAAGTTTTTCCTGTTCCTGCTGTTGTTTATGCTCCAAAAGTCTGGCATAAAGTATGCGCAGGGCGATCTCCTTATTGCGATGCTGGGATTTTTCCTGCTGGCTGGCAACCGATAATCCACTGGGAATATGGGTCACCCGCACCGCCGAGTCGGTGGTGTTCACATGCTGACCGCCGGCTCCGCTGGAACGGAATACATCAAATCTCAATTCTTCCGGTTTGATATTCAATTCCACAGCTTCTGCTTCGGGCATGACTGCAACGGTGACGGTGGAGGTGTGGATTCTGCCTCCGGCTTCTGTTGCCGGTACCCTCTGCACACGGTGGACGCCGCTTTCAAATTTCATCTTGCTGTAAACATCACTGCCGGAAAGAGAAAAGGACACATCTTTGATTCCCCCGAGATCGGTATCAGTTTGATCAAGAAGTTCAACTTTCCAGTTCTGTGCTTCGGCAAAATGCAGATATGCCCGGAATAATTCTCCGGCAAAGAGTGCGGCTTCATCACCGCCTGCGGCAGGTTTTATCCCGACGATGATATTTTTTGCATCATTGGGATCCGGCGGCAGCAGTGCCAGCTGCACTCTGTTTTCCAGAGCTTCTGCCCGGATGGTAAGGGTGGTTATTTCCTCTTCCAACAAAAGCCGCATATCGCTGTCATTTTCAGTGATCAGCAATTCTTTGTCAGCTTCGATGGTTTCCAGTGCGCTGACCCACTGGTCAAAATCGGCAGAAAGTGCGGATAACTTGCTCAATTCCTGCGTCAATCTGCGGAATTTTGCCATATCTCCGAAAACTTCCGGAGAAGACAGCAAACTTTCCAGCTCACTGGCACGGGAGCGGAGTTTTTCAATATGGTCAATAATGTCTGCCGGTATCATACGTCTGGTCAAAAAAAAGCTTGCCGGAATGCGGCAAGCCTTGAATCAAATACAACTTATGCTTTTTTGTAGCGGCGGTTGAATTTATCGATACGACCGGCGGTATCCACAAATTTCTGTTTGCCGGTGAAGAAGGGGTGGCATTTGGCACAGATACCGACTTTGTATTCTTTGCGGGTGGATTTGATGTTCCAGGTCGCTCCGCAAGCGCAGGTCACGACGGCATCACCGTATTCGGGATGGATGTCTTTTTTCATTGTTTCAATCTCTCTTTACAGTTAATTAATCTGTTGAAAAACATGTCAAGATAAGAATATACACCCAAAAATCATTTTGTCAAGCTGTTGAATCACTTTTTCTTGATATTTTAGTGCTTTTGCATCTCTTTTGCCACATCGGCAATGATCTGTTCCAGAGAATATTCCGGCTCCCAGTTGACCAGATCACGGAGTTTGTCTGTGGAAGGTTTACGGCGTCGCATATCTTCAAATCCTTTGGAATACGCCTTTTCATAGGGGATATATTCCAGAGTTGAAGAGCTTTTCAATTCCCGCACGACCAGTTCCGCCAGCTCTTTTATCGATACCAGACGGTTACTGCCGATATTATATATCTCACCGATACTGCGGTCATCATCCAACAGCAGCAGCAATGCCCGTACCACGTCTGCAACATGGCAGAAACAGCGGGATTGTCCGCCGTCACCATAGATTTTAAGCGGGGTTCCAGCCAGCGCATTGGCGACAAAACGGGGAACGACCATGCCGTATTTGCCGGTCTGCCGGGGACCGACGGTATTGAAAAAACGAACCACTGTTCCGCGCAATCCGGCTGCCTGATGATATGCCATCAAATAGAATTCATCCAGCAGCTTGCTGCATGCATAACTCCAGCGGGAGTGGTACGGTGAACCGATGAGCAGATCGTCAGTTTCTGCAAAACGCTCATTGTCAGATTTACCGTAAACCTCACTGGTCGAAGCAATGAAGAGTCTTTTGTCAAATTCGGAAGCTGCTTTTACCACATTGGCTGAACCATCGATATTGGTCTGGATCGTGTGGACAGGATCATTGACGACCAGTTCCACGCCAACTGCCGCTGCCAGATGAAAAACCACATCCGCCTGCCGGATAAGCTCACGGAGTTTTTCCGGTTCTCCGGCTATATCCATTTCCACAACTTCGGCAGATCTGTTGTCTACCGGAAAAAGATTATCTCTGGAACCGGTTGAAAAGTTATCCGCAACCACGACTTCATCGCCACGTTTGAGCAAAGCTCCGGTCAGATGACTGCCAATAAATCCGGCTCCGCCGGTGATCAGTACTTTCATTTTTCCACCACATTCTGTTTTTTGCGGAAAATTTTATCAAATGCCAGCATGACCGGACCGGAAAGCAGATATGCCAGCGTAAGGAACGTCAATCCGTTGACCCGGAAAACAGCCACTACTGCGATCATGAAAACCACCAGCGGCAGTTTTTTGCGGTTGCGGCGGATGGACATCAGCCATTTGCCCGCATGGATATAAGGAATTGAACTGTTCATCAGAAGTCCGAGTATCGCAGAATATGCCGGCAATATCCATGCTGCATACTGAAGATTTTTTCCTTCAGTCAGACCGCCGTTGGCGTAGAGAAAGAATATTGCAACGCAGATCGCCGCTGCTCCGCCGGGGGAGGGCAGACCGGAAAAATTATCCGAACTTTTGGTTTTAAGAGTGGCATTGACATTGTAAGTTGCCAGACGCAACGCCGCTCCGCCAATGTACACGGAACACAGCAAATAGACGTAAATGTGCTGATAAACCGTCATATTCCAATTGAAAAAACATCTGGATGCCGCCGCCACCAGCACTGCCGGAGTCATGCCGAATGTCACCATATCTGAAAGTGAATCCATCTGGATGCCGTGCAGACTTACCGCATTGAGCAGCCGGGCGGCAAAACCATCGAAAACGTCAAAGATCATGGCGGAAAATATCATTACCGAACAGATGACAAAAAGATGTATGGCTTCCGGGGTGGTCGTTTCTTTACTGATCGGCAGCAGCAGTAATATCGCCGCAAATCCGCACAGCGAATTGCAGATCGTCAGAAGATTCGGAATATGTTTGAGAAAGTGTACTTTCTCCGCAAGCAGTTCAGATTTTTTCTTCATAATAACTCTGTTGAACACCCTTGTTTTTTGTAATTTATAAAGTTACGCTACTTAATATAACCCGCCGGAACTGTTTTTACAACTCCCCTTGCGATTTTCCCTTGATGAAACTGCGTGATTTCAATGATTCAAAGCTTTCGCCATCCCGGCATTTAAGTACATTTTGTTCCCAGAGCAGCCGGTCGAAATAACCGTTGAAAAGTATTCTGGCATCCCACTGCAATTCCGGTCTGGCGGCTTTAAATCCCGGCAGCATGGCGGTAATGCAGTTGGCTTTGATCAGATCATAAAATTCCGGCTTCTTGTGAATATCATCACAGCGCGCAATGATGAATTCCAGCAGTTTTCTGCTCTCTGCCGGAGTGAAAGTCATCTCGTAGATATAGATATTCTCGCCGCGGACACGACTGCGTAAATCAAAAAGATCTTCCGGATCGGAAAGAATGAAGAGCAATTCCTGCTGTTTGCATAAACAGGTGAATGCCTCCCGGTCAACTCCCACCGGTGTTCTCGGTTCCACTGAAACTGCCAGTTCTTTGCCGTCGGTGAATTTGAAATTAAGCATGGTATGGGCAACGTAATCCATGCCGCCCCAGTGGACAGAGGCAAACTGCACTGAAGCAACTTTGCTCAAATCAAAGGTGTCTGTGACAAATATATCATCGTACGGACCTCTTTCATCATAAACATCCGGATAACGGTTGCGCCGGATATTGATCACTTCGACACGGTCATCATCCAGATAATTTATCTGCGGCTTGGTGGCAAAGATCCGCTGAAATTCGACATCTTTGAATTGTTCCTGCGGAGTAAGGGTGATAAAATAACCCGCCAGTGCCGCTTCCATGATCAGCAAAGCCAGATGATACCGCCGTTTCCACAATCCGGCGATAAAGAGGAACAGGAAAAGCAGTGTGGATAGTGTGATCAGCCACGCTGGAAGCGTTCTGAAAACAAGCGGCATTCCGGCACTTATCAGAAGTCCGGAAAGCAGCAGTACACTTGACAGGATGAAAAGCAGACACTTCTTTATTTTGCAAAAGATGAATTTCAAGGATGCAATCAGCAGTTGTTTCATTTTTCCCCATTCTTTATATGAAGTTTCAATATTCTTTTTATCTCCTGGATCGCCAGCGGGTTCTGCTGCACACTGTGATCTGACTGGACAACGGTTTCACTCAAGGCATTTTCCAGATGGCTGCTGGAATATGTTACGACACCATCCGAACCGCCGGGGATGCCGCGTTTTTCGATATTGCCGATGATCGAGTGATACGGCACATCTTTGCCAAATGGCAGGACGTTGAGCAGCTGTATGGCAGTTCCTTCCGGAGAAAGATTGTCGATGCCGTTGAATTTATCCAGTACCTCCTGCTGTTCATCAGGAGAAATTATGTCGATTTTTTTCAGCAGATCGATATTAAGTTTGATAAATGATTCGGGTAGTTTGACCATGGATGCCGCCAGCTGACCGTACCATGACTTTGCCATATCGGCACCGCGGTGCGGTACGGCAATAAAAATAACCCTTTTAACTGATGGAACCGGATCGAAAATGATCAGTTCCCGTAATGCCGGCAGGGAGTTGAGCAGATTATCCGGGGAAAATTCCTGCCGCAGAAAGTTGCTCAATATCTCTTCCGAAGAAGAGGAGATCATCAAACGGGAAAGCAAGCCGCCCATACTGTGACCGATAAGTACCATCCGGTCAAAATTGGTCAGATCATGTCCGCTTTGCCGCAGTCTTTCGCGTTCTTCCAGCAGACTTTTCCGCAACTGCATGGCAGAAACGAATATCGGATTGCCGCTGGAGTAGGAAAATCCCATGAAACGGTAATGTTTCCGCAGTTCCGGATCGCTTTGCAAAGTGTTGATCAATTGCAGCCAGGTGCGTATATCGGAAAGCAAACCGTGCACCAATACCACCGGGATCCGGTCGTCACGGTGCGGTTCCAGATGATAAAGTCCCTCATACTGATCGGTCAATTCGACCTGGAATGTCCGCTGCAGAAAATCGAATGGAGGCGGATTTTTGACCATATAAGCCAGCGGAGTGGAAAAATCCTGGGCGATCGGAATGATTATTCCGTTGACGGAAACTTCATCTGTTGAACGGGAATCCAGATAGAAAAGTTTTGCCGTATGCCGGTTCCCTTCCGGGGCGAAATCGATTTTGAATGCCAGAGTCGCCGGAATCACCTGACCTTCGGCAAAGACTGTTTCCGGGATCGCGTCATCTTCCAATTCGCATATCAGCGGTACGCCCACCCCGAAACGGCGGCTGTTATGAGTCAGATTCACCGGCCGGTAATCGGCACAAATCAGGTGACGGACGATCTGTTCCGGCTCTACCGGCAGTCTGTTCACCGGCATTTGAAACGAAATTATCTGACCGCCGGAGGCTGTCAATTCAAAAGTTCCGGTGGTATGCAGATTCCTTTCACAGAGATAGGCAAACAAATTGGTCAGTGCCAGATTGTAACATTTCACCGCTACGATAACTTCCGGATCAAAAAGTGATCCGGAACGGTTGGCTACGGCATGTGCCAGATATTTCTGGGCATAGATGAGCGATGTCAGATTGTAACGCATAGCGGCATCAGCATCATCCCGGACGCGGTTCGCCAGAGTCAGAGCGGTTTCCGCCATGGCAATATAGGCTCTGGGCGACGGATTATCTTTGCAGAGCTGCTCCAGTTCAGAAAGGAATTGTTCGGGAGCAAGCTGCAATTTGTTGTTGAGCAGATGGTTGCCGAGAAAATTGACCGTGTCTGCGCTCAAGCCGTCTGAAAAGACAAAAGTGTTTTCATAATTTGCTCTGCCGGCAGCACCGACCTCTTTGATCGTGACATCATGCTGACACCCCGCAGCAAGCAGAAGTATTATGAAAAAAAGGATGATTTTTTTTGCCGTATTCATTTGCCGAATCCTTTTTCAACCGCTTTTCCGGTAGGAAAATCCCCGGTATATCATCGGTATGATATATTTGGCAACCGATGCTGCCGGTAATGAGAAGATCATACCGGGAATACCGGCAATTATTGCACCGAGCAATACGACTACGATGGTTTCCAGCGTATTCAGTCCCAGAGAATCTCCGATCACCGCCGGGTAGAGTATGAATTGCTCCACAATACCATTGTAAATCAGGTAACAGATGACGATTGCCAGAAGCATTTCCGGAGTTGCTGTCCCGGCAACAATGGTTACCAGTAACGTCAATGTGCAGGAGAGTACCGGCCCGAGATAAGGCAGGGCGATCCCGCATCCGGCAATAATTCCCAGCGGCAGGAAGAATGGAACTCCGAGAAAGAAGAAACAGATGGTATACACCGTGGAATCCACCAAAATCAAAGTGAGATACCCTTTCAGCCAGCGGCGCAGACGGAAAAGTATGCCGTTGATGATGCGGCAGCTGTCGGCAATCATTTTTTCATCGGCATCCGGAAGCCAGATACCGTTGAAAATATTGCGTACAAGATATTCACTGCCGGAAATATGATCGGCATTGCGGTTGCGGAACGATGCAAATTTGAGCAAAAACAGCAATGCAAAAAATATTGTCAGCAGCAGATCGCAGAAAAATGATACCACTTCTCCGATGATGTGACCGACTGTGCCGGTTATGCCGCCGGTGTGTTGCAGCAGTTTGCGCAGCATTTCCTCCTGAAATTCCGGATTTTTTACCGTACTCGAAAGGTATTTGAGTCCTTTATGGAGTATGGGATAATCACCGAAATAGCTTTGAATCTGTTCCATGACATAGACTGAACGGGTCGTTCCATCACCGTTGTTGCTGTTCAATCTCGCTCTTTCCCACTGATGCACAGAGTGTTGGACTTCACGCATATAGTGACCGGTCAATTTCCCGACTCCCCAGACGGCGGTGGAAAATATCAGAGCCACCGTGATAAAGGTCAGCAGCACTGCCTGACGGATATAAGATTCATCTTTATTGGCTTTTTTTCCGGTATATTTTTTTCTGCTGTCATCGCCATTGCGTTTCAACAGAACTGAAATTTTTTTCAGAGGATAAAACGCAGCGGAAAAAATTCCGGTCAGCCAATATACCGGACCTTTTTTCAGGCGCAGACGTTTTTCAAAAAATCCCTCCAGCGGCAGCAGGATACATGCCAGAAGCAAGCCGAATATCAAAGATTGCAGATACTTTGCCGCCAATACAAATAACACGATCACCACCAGTGCGGCAATAATTCCGCGGCTGGAATTGCGCAGACGCTGTTTGCGTTTTTCCGCATCATTGACCTGCCGGAAAAAGCGGCAGAATTGATCATTACTCATCCCCAGTGCCAATGCCGCTTTGCGGATGTAGGCGGCATGGGAGTGACGGGAATCAAGCGTAATTGCCAGCGTGATCAGAAATTCGGCGGTACGCAATGCCCGTTCCGCAGAGGCTTTGCGAAGTATTTCCGCCGCCTCTTCCGGAGGAAGAACTTGTATTTCAGGAAGTTCAGCAATGTGAGAATCGGCGATCTGTAAATCGAAAAAATCGGTGATCAGTCTCCTGTACACCTCTTTGTTGTTTTCGATCAGAGTGCCGTTTTTAACCATGAGCGGATGAACGAGAGATTGGAAAGCTAAACGGTAACGCTGGGCGTTTTCATCACTTAACGTGTTGAATACCAGCGAGGTTATTGCTGCAAATCTCTCTTTTAAATAGCGGTTCGGCTGATACCGCGTTTCTAAAATGCTTTTCAACCGCTCAAGGTTTATCATAACGGATTATTCCGCAACTTCCACGCTTTTGTTGCCGGCAACGACTTCACCGATGTGTTCAGCGGTGTAGCCATTGGCACGGATGATCTCCAGCGCACGGGCTTCGGCATCGGCAGGCACGAACCAGACCATACCCACACCCATATTGAATACCCGGTATGCTTCAGTGTGACTTACGTTGCCTTCTTCGACCATGAGTTTGAAAATCGGCGGCACCGGCAGTGCGGAAGGATCAAATTTCACGGAAACATCGGCAGGCAGAATGCGCGGCACGTTGTCATAAAGACCGCCGCCGGTGATGTGAGCAATACCATCGAGAGCCAGACCTTCATTCATCGCCTGACGGATGGCAGGATAGTAACAGACATGAGGATGGAGCAATGCTTCACCAACTGTTTCACCGAGAGATTCAACATAGGTCTGCGCAGTATATTTGCCGCTGTCAAAAAGGATCTTGCGGGCAAGGCTGAAGCCATTGGTGTGCGGACCGTTGGAGGCGATACCGATGGCGACATGACCGGGACGGATCTTTTCGCCGGTGATGATTTTGCTTTTTTCCACAATACCGGTAATGACACCGACCAGGTCGAAGTCATTGCCGTACATGCCGGGCATTTCAGCGGTTTCGCCGCCGAGAACGGCACAACCGGCTGCTTTACAGGCTTTGGCGATACCGCTCAAAACCTCTTCATAAAGCGGGGAACGCAATTTGCCGATACCGATGTAATCGAGGAAGTAGACCGGTTCTGCGCCCTGCACGGAAATATCATTGATACAGTGGTTGACAATATCCATACCCACGGTATCATATTTTTCCATCATGGCGGCAACCATCAATTTGGTTCCGACACCGTCGATGCTGGCGACCATGACCGGTTCTTTATATTTGGTCAGATCGATTTGGAAAAGTCCGCCGAATCCGCCGATGGGAGTCAGCATTTCCGGACGGCGGGTACTGCCCAGATCAGCTTTGACCCGGTCAAGAAGAGTGGTCGCCAGATCAATATCAACTCCGGCAGCTTTGTAAAGTTCGCTTTTTGCCATGGTAAAATTTCCTTATGTATAAAATTTACAGATTCCAGAATTTTTTGGTGCCGCTGTAAGCCATGCGTTCAGCCAGATCAAAGGCGATCTCATCGGGCATCTGACCGCGCTCGACCATATTGCCCAGCACGTCGGACATCACCCGGCGGAACATTTCAAAGCGGGAACCGTAACTCAAAAGTTTGCGGGAGTCGGAAACCATACCGGCAAAGTTGCTCAAAGTGTCGGCAGAGCCGATATATTCCAGCTGACGGCGCATGCCGATGGGGGTATCCAGCAGCCACCAGGCGGAACCGAGGGCGACTTTGGCACCGAAAGCACGGGAGATGGTCGCCAGCGTTCCCTGATGGGAAGCTTCCAGACAGTAGAGTACGACTTTCAAACGGTCATCAAAACGGTTGAGGAAGTTGCACAGTGCCGGAGCATAATCCAGATAGTGATTGCTTATATCGCCGCCGACATCGGGACCGAGAGTGTCGAACAAAGTTGCCCGCACATCACGGACGGCTCCGAGGTGGAGCTGGGTGACCCACTCTTTCTGACTGTTCAATTCAGCGGCTTCAGCGAGGATATAACCCATGAAGCGGTCGATCTCTTCCAGCGTGAGTTTTTCTTCAGCCATGGCTTTGCGGAAAATGCGGTCTGCCTCTTTTTCATCCACATCGGCGAAAACCGGATATTCCAGACCGTGATCGCTGGCACGGCAGTTGCGTTCGGCAAAATAGTCATGGCTCATTTTGAAAGCATCGACCAGATCTTTGATGCTGTTGAGTTTGATGTTGAATCTTGCCGCCACCTGATTCATGTAGGGCCGCCACGCCGGTGAGAAAATTTTCATCGCTTTATCCGGACGCCAGGTCGGACGCAGAAGAACTCTGCCGAAAGCGGCATTGGCTCTGGCATGATCTTCCAGAGTATCAATAAGATCATCGGTGGAACTCATCACTTCCACATTCAACGCTCCGGTGAGCAGAGCCTGCGGACGGTAGGCATCGGTGGCGAGTTTGGCATTGACTGCATCATAAATCTTTTTGCCGGTTTTTTCAGAGAGGAGTTCTTCGATGCCGAAGTAACGTTTCAGATCCAGATGGATCCATTCGTAGACCGGATTTCCGGCAACTTCCGGGAAAACTTTGGCAAGAGCAAGGAATTTTTCTTCGCTGGAAGCATTTTTGCCGGTGATCAGAGTTTCCGGCACGCCCCGTTTACGCATCATCTCCCAGACATAGTGGTCGGTGGCGGCGAAAAGCTGCCAGGCATCGGCGTAACAATTGTTGTCAGCGATCTCTTTTACATTGGCATGGTTGTGAGGATCGACCACCGGCAGATTTTTAACGGTGTCAAATATCTGCAATCCGGCGGCGTTGCCGATGAGATAATTTTTGTCCATGAAAGCCATAATAATTTCTCCTTGAAATGTTTATTACACGTTTACGCTGTCGCCGCTTTTGATGGCATCTTTATTGGCATCGAGGAGCGGACGGACTACTTCGGCGAGGAATGCTTCGACCTGCTGCGGAGCTCTGCCGATAAAGGCGGAAGGATTGATGATCGTATCGAAATCATCTTTGATGGCGGCGAAAGCCGGATCGTTGCGCAGACGGTCGATCAGGTCATTATCCAGACCTTCCTCTTTGACCCGGCGACTGGCAGCCATGGAGTGTTCACGGATGACTTCATGGAGTTCCTGACGGTCACCGCCGTGTTTGACAGCTTCCATAAGCAAATTTTCAGTTGCCATAAAGGGCAGTTCCGCATTGATATGTTTGGCGATGACCTTTTTCCACACCTGCAAACCGTCGGTGACGTTGATGAGGATGGAAAGGATGACGTCGGTGGCAAGGAACGCTTCGGGGAGAACGACCCGGCGGTTGGCGGAGTCATCCAGCGTGCGTTCAAACCACTGTGTGGCATGGGTCATGGCGGCGTTGCCGGGCAGATTCATCACATAGCGGGCAAGGGATGTCACGCGCTCACTGCGCATGGGATTGCGTTTGTAAGCCATCGCCGACGAACCTATCTGTTTTTTGCCGAACGGTTCTTCGATTTCGCGCAGATTGGCAAGCAAACGGATGTCGCCAGCCATCTTGTAGGCACTCTGGGCGATTCCGGCAAGCAGAGTAAGTATGTAGTAATCGACCTTGCGGGTGTAGGTCTGACCGGAAACTGCGATGATATTGTCGAACCCCATTTTTTCGGCAACGCGTTTTTCCAGAGC
>JAZSIZ010000058.1:0-9446 GCA_045534015.1 Victivallaceae bacterium
TGCGACAATGTCGGGTTTTGCGACGAGTACGCAGAGGGAGTATACGACTGTATTCGACCTCTGCGGCGCAGGAGCAAGGCGCGAGATTGACCACGATGCGCCACCGCAGTAAAGATTTTTTACAAAAATTGAGTCAATAACAATTAATGTAATATTCAACAATATAAGGAGATACCAACTGATGTATCTTGGATGTAAAAATTTTTCAGCCGCGGCATTTGTGCTGTTCGGTTTGGCGTTCTCCGGCTGTGCTGAAGCTCCGGAACAGGAGCTGCTTCAGGCAGCCAACACAGAAGGCACTGCGACCTACCGCGGAGCAAACAATCTGTATACCCCGCATGATTTCCGCCAGATAACTTCAATGACGGCAAAAATACTTGACCGCAATCATTACGCTGAATTGCAGATGGATAAAGAACTTTCAGCAAGGATTTTTGATCATTATTTCGATTATCTTGATCCGCAGCACACTTTTTTCACGCAGGAAGATATCAATAAATTCATCAGCAAACGCGATACTCTGGGCAAAGATCTGCAGTACGGTGACTATCAGATCGCCTTTGACGTTTACGATATCTACAAAACCCGCTATGCTGAATACCGGGCGTTCACTGAAGAAATGCTCAAGCAGGAGATCGATTTCAGCGTGGATGAGGTGTTGACGGTAGATCTTTCCAAAAAACCGCGTCCGGCAAACTCCACCGAACAGCGGGAGATCTGGAGAAAGCAGATCAAAAACGATCTGCTCAACATCCGCTTGAGTGAAAGAGCCGCCAGAGAAGCGCATGCCAAAAATCCGGAAAATCCTCCGCCCAAGCCACGTGATCCGGCAAAAATCATCCTGCAAAGACAGCGGGATGTGGGCAATGCTATTGACAAACGGGATAAAATCGATATTCTCGGTCTGCTTCTTGATGCCATGGCAGGCAGTTACGGAGCGCACTGCAACTATCAGGCTCCGAAGTTGAGCGAAGATTTTGATATCCATATGTCGCTTTCTCTCTGCGGTATCGGAGCGACATTGACCAGCGAAGACGGTTATATCAAAATCGTCGATCTGGTTCCCAATGGTCCGGCGGAAAAATCCGGCAAGGTCAAGGTCGGCGACCGGATCGTTTCGGTTTCACAGGAAGATGGCGAAACGGTCGATCTGGTGGATATGCCGGTCAGTCAGGCGGTTCAGTATATCCGCGGCGAAAAGGGAACCAAAGTGACTTTGAGTATTCTTTCCGGCAACTCCTCCGCTCCGACGCAGGTTGAAATCATCCGGGATGTGGTAAAACTGGAAGCAGATGCCGCCAAAGGCAGGATCGAAATGGTCGATGGAGTAAAAGTTGGTATCATCACTCTGCCCTCATTTTACATGGATTTTGATGCGGTGATGCGCGGGGATGCCAATGCCCGCAAAGCCAGTACCGATGTAAAAAATATTCTGAATGACTTCAAACGCCAGAATGTTGAAAGTGTCATCATCGACCTGCGGAACAACGGCGGCGGAAGTTTGCCCGATGCCATTGAATTGACCGGACTTTTCCTCAATGGCGGCACTGTGGTTCAGGTGCGTTACAGCAATGGGATCCGTCAGGAAAAAGATCCTTCCGGTGAAATGGCATATTCCGGTCCGCTGGTGGTGCTGACCAGTAAATATTCGGCTTCGGCGGCAGAAATTTTCACCGGTGCGCTCTGCGATGCCAAACGTGCCGTGATCGTCGGCGACAGCCGGACATTCGGCAAAGGGACAGTTCTGCGGGTGCAGTCGCTGGATGAATACCGCAACTGGTTCGGTAAAAAAGTACCTTCCGGTGCATTGACCTATGAGATCGCCATGTTCTTCCGTCCCGGCGGCAGTTCGGTTCAGCAGCTCGGAATCAAGCCGGATATTATTCTGCCCTCATTTTCCGAAGAGATCAAAGTCGGTGAAATATATCTGGATAACCATCTGCCGTGGAATTGCATTACTCCGGCGAAATTCAATATCTGGGATGCCGCTTTAGACAAAAAGATCGCAACATTGAAAAATAATTCCCAGATGCGCATAAATAATGATCCGCTTTACAAAGCGTATCTGCGGCAGATCGAACTCTACCGCAATATCCGTGACCGCAAAGTGCTTTCGCTCAACGAAAGTACCCGTTACGCGGAATATTTGCAGGAAAAAGAGGTCTCTGAAGAGGCGGAAAAACATTATGAAGCAGCTGCCGCAAAAGGCGGCAACAAGGATATAATCCTCTCTGAAACGCTTCATATCGCCGCAGATTTGAGCAAACTGTGATTTTACGGACTTTTTTCAGAGAATTGCTCTGCTGGAAAAATCAGGTTTTTGCCGACATCCTCTGTTATCAGCAACGGAGGATGAATATCAACTGATGATCAATTCCGGAGGAATCGTTAATACGAAAGGTTCGTCGCAATTGTTTCCTCCGGCGGCGATAAATTCTTTCAATTTATCGTAGAAATCATCATATTTCTGCCGGAGCATGGCAATCCCCGGAATATCTGCAACAGGTGCAAGATATTCAAAACCAAGCACAAAAAAATCCCTGCCCGGCACCAGACCTCTGGCGGTGGCAAAATTGATCAGAGGTTCGATAAGATCGCTGTTCAAAATGGCGATTCTGGCGGGCAGATGCTTGAAAATCTGTTCTGCTGCGGTAATCTCTTTTGCGACATTTTTAAAGGGCAGAAACAGAACGTTTTCCCGGTTGACCTGCATTTTCTTTTCTGCACATGCCCGGAAAAAATACATCTGCCGGAAAATCTGATAGGGGTATTTCAGCTGCATTTCCCTGCCGATTACAGATACCGTTTTCCCGGGGACACTTTCCAGATACTCCAGACCATCAAGGAAACCGGAAAAAATGTCTGTGACAATACGGTTGAATCCGTCAAATTCACGGTTGATCACCAGCAGCTGGATATGCCGGCTTTTCAGGTAATGCATCAATGGCAGCTGCTCGTAATCCGGATTGATAAATACGATCAGAGCATCTTCCTGACAGAGAGTTTCACACTCTGCATCTGCCCGGTCAAGCGGAATAAACTCAACCGGCAACCCCAGATCTCTGGAATCCAGCAAAAGACAGGTGAATGATTGTTTGAAGCCTTTGGCATAATAGGATGAAACCGCATAGACCCGGCGGATCGGATACTTCTGCGCGGCACACGATGACAGGACAAAAGTCCCCTTGCCCTGTCTGCCGGCAAGCAATCCCCGTTCAGTCATATCACTTATCGCCCGCTCGACCACGCTTCTTGAACAGTGAAAGCGGCGCATCAGCTGCGCCCGGGAGGGGATCATATCTCCGGGAAGAAGTCTGCCATCGGCAATATCCTGCTCCAAAGCGGCGGCTACAGTCATTTTTTTATTAAGCATATATTTTCTCCATAAAATGCCAACAGTATAAAATAGTGCAACAGTGACTGTTTTTCAATATCAGACAGGTAAAAAAACAGACAAGAATACAAGTTTTTGAAACAAATTTTCCATTTCACTATTGCATTTTTCTCCAACACAGAATATAATTAACGTATACCCGAACACAACGTTTTAACGAAAGGAGAATTTATGATGAACAATGAAAAGAGTTTTTCCGGTTATATCCATAACCGGAAGCCGTACGGCTTCACCCTGATCGAACTGCTGGTGGTTATCGCTATCATCGCTATTCTGGCGGCGATACTGCTCCCGGCTCTCAACTCCGCCCGAGAACGCGGTCGTGCCGCCAGCTGCGTATCAAATCTCAAGCAGATTGGAAATGGTCTCGCTTCTTATATCGATGCCTATGAGGATTATCTTCCCTCCAATGGTCTCACCGGATGGAAAGAAGAAAGCACATGTGCCACTTTTGCTTCGCATATCAAACCGTTTCTTGGTTACAGCTGGGTGCAGGACTGGAATCCTGCCACCGCTATCGAACAGAACAGTATCGTTTTCCTCTGCCCGAGCCAGCCGTACCAAAGCGCACGCGGTCCGCTGCAGACACCTTCCCCCCTCCCGACATCCTCTGTCACCCGCGATTTTCACAAAACAACATATGCTTACAGCTGGCGTTTAAACTGGTCTAAAGTGACTGCTCTCACCCGGGTAAGCAGCACTGTCGCAGTGATCGATTCCCGATCATATCATGGTTTTACATATCATACTGCCAACGATGCGCAGGCTTTGATCTACACCGGCGGCGATGGAATTATGCACAAACGCCACAACGACAGTGCCAATTTCCTCTTTGTTGACGGTCATGTGGGCAGTGGAGAACCAACTAAAGATGAAGGTCAGCCGGAAGCCTCAACCCACGGTATCCGTACCGATTGGAAAACTTGCGCAGTGAAACCTTGATCAATACTTTTTACAAATAATTTTCCCGGTTGACTTTATAACGCTCAACCGGGATTTTTTACCGCTTTTCAGGCAAAAAAGAGACAAGAATACAAGTTTTTGAGAAAAATTTTCCTTTTCGCTATTGCATTTTTCTATAACATATAATATAATTAGTGCGTACCCGCGATACGAGTATATTAAAAAGAGAAGGAAATTTTTTATGACGAATGAAAAGAATTTTTCCTGTTGCAATTGCAACAGGAAGCCGTACGGCTTCACCCTGATCGAACTTCTGGTGGTCATCGCTATCATCGCCATTCTGGCGGCAATACTGCTCCCTGCCCTCAACTCCGCCCGTGAGCGCGGTCGCGCAGCAGACTGCCTGAGTAAAATGAAGCAATTAAGTACAGCTTTCATAAGCTATTCAGATGCTCACGAAGACTATTTACCAGCTTCCGGTCTCAGACATGCAAGTAATGTCGCCAAAAGTGTTACGTGGGGAACTGCACTGAAACCTTTTATCAATTATGAGTATGCTGGCGATTGGACGGCATCAAGAATCAGCAACAACAGCCAACTCTTCCTCTGCCCGAGTCTGGAAGAAGACTCCACCTATCGTTTTGATGCCAAGACCCCCACTGGTGGTCGCGATATCCATCGCATGGCATTCGCTTACAACATGCGTTTGAGCTGGGCAAAAACCAACCGTTTAACCAACTCAAGCAACGCTTTGATGCTTATCGATGCAGCCCGCTATCATGGCTTTTACTATCGCAATGCAAACGACAACTTCGCCCTGTATAAATCAATGGTGCCTCAAGTCATCGGCAAACGTCACAATGACAACGCCAATATGCTTTTCGCCGATGGTCACGCAACATCTGCCACCGATGTAGACGTAAAGCAAGTCGAATTAGGTACTGCAGACGGTGTTGAAGGCGGTTCAGACAGCCGCAATTACACATTCTGATTTGATATTGAAGCAATCTGTTCCCCGGTTGACTGTATAACGGTCAACCGGGATTTTTTTACCGCTTTTCCGACGCGAAAGATACAAGAGAACAAGTTTCCGCAAAAAAATTATTCTCACCCTGTTGCATTTCCTTTCGCGGCATACTATATTTATACAGTCAGGAGCCGTATCCTCATATACGGGGATACTTTTACCAACATTTAACGGGGAATGATGTAAAATGAAAAAAACTGCATTAACTCTTTTCGCTCTGCTGATGCTTTCACAGCTTGCCGCAGATGTGAAAATATCGATCCGTGACGGCAATATTTCCGCAGACAACGGCACAGTGTCATTGAATCTGCAAAATAAAAACAATCATATTTTCAACCTGAACGGCAAGGATAAAAACGGCAGAAACTTCAATGCCATTCTCCAGTGCTTCATCTGGTATCACGGCAGAAGCGGAAATATGGAACATATCTACCATGATCAGGATGAATGCGAGTGGAAGCCGGTCAAACAGGAAATCGACGGCAATATCATCCGCACATTTACCGGTAATGTGGATTTTGATGTTGTCCGGGAAGTGGAATTTTTCAACGATACCGATGCCATACGTTACGAATATATCCTCACTTACAAAGAGAGCCGGGAAATGTCAGGCATGTCACACTTCCCCCTTATCCGGGCAACCAGAGAAATCGAAAATGTCTCCTTTGATGATGGTACGCTGGAAAAATTTTCCACCTCGACCAAGCCTGCCACCAAAGACCTCATCCGCTCCAGAGCCTTATTGCTCCACATGCCTGCCCGGGGCAAGACCCTGCTGATGCTTCTGGATATAAACACCCCGCTTAAATACGGTCACAAATTCGGTTCATACCCCACATACAACCACGGTTCAGCCAAGTCATGGTGCAGATCACTCGGTGTAAGCCCCCTCTATACATCTTTTTTCAACTACTACAACGCCGGTGACAAAATCGGGGTCAAAGTCTACTTCAAAATGCTTGACGGCGGCACTCTGACCGCTGAACAGCAAGCCGCCGCCCGTGACCTTGCAAAAAAAATGAAAGTGGAAAAAGCTCAATACTCCCCGAAACAGCTGGATGACACCTACCGCACTCCTTCTGCTAAAGCCGCCATGCTCAATGGCTTGCCCGGAGTGAACGTCTGGAGCGAGATCCCCCTCAAACGGGTCTATCCTGCCATGCAGATGCCCAAAGCCAAAGCGGATAAAGTAACTCTTACCAGTGCCGCCAATGAGTGGGAATCCATTCAAATCGTGCTGAATCCGCAAAAGGATGTGCAGCTGCAGGAAATCAAATTCAGCGATCTGACCGCTGACAACGGCAAAAAAATCACCGCAGAAAAATTCTATGCCAATTTGCTGGGCGTGGAAAAAACCTCTTCTGCCAAAGCAATTTTTTACGGTGACACCACTTTCCCAGACAAACTTATTCCACTGCCGGAATCTCTGCCCGCCAAATTGCAGGCTAAAAGCAATAACATTATCCATCTGACCTTTTTCGCTCCTCCCGGTACTCCTGAAGGTATCTACAAGGGCAATGTCACATTGACTGTTTCCGGCAAAAACTGCACCATCCCGGTGGAGTTGAAAGTCTGGGGCTTTGAATTGCCCAAAGTTTCCCGCTACGTTGCCCACGGTCTGCTGTGGGATTCTTTACCAGAACACCGGGAAGAACTCTTGAAAACTCTTTCGGAACGCTACCGGATGAATGCCACCGTCTATCACGGCGGTCAGACCCAATTGCGGGAAATTTTTGACGGCAAAGAACTCCGTTTCAAAGATAATATGGCTCTGCCGGAAAAGGCTCTCAAAGAATTCAACATGCCCATGTTCAATGCCCCTTACCTCTTCATGGGTGCATGGGATTGGAAACCGGGCAAAAAAGTTCATTTTCTCGGCTTGAATATCGATTCTCCGGAATTCGATGAAAAATACAAAAACTATCTGTCCAGTTTATACCGGCAGGTAAAAGCAAAAGGTCTGGTTGACCGGACATTCATCTACATGTGGGACGAAATGACCGGCGGTCACTATGCCGCAATGAAAAAAACCGTGGAAATGGCTCACAAATACGCCCCCGGCATCAAGATGATGACCGTTTCCGCTCCCGACCCCATGGTGATCAAATATAATGAGATCATCACCACCGGTCCCATCGGGCACTGGCTCAATAAAGAGAGCAAAACCGTAGTAGACAAGGCATTGAAAGAAGGTAGAGAATTCTGGATCTACCTCAACGGCACCACCTTTTCCCATCAGGCTCCCCCAACCGTTCCCCGGGTGACAACCTGGCAGTGTTATGCCTATGGCTTTACCGGCTATCTCCAGTGGGCAATGGATACCAAATGGAAAACCGGTTCATTTGAGCGCAACGGCGATATCTGGATCCTCTATCCGGGCTATGAAAAGCCGATCTACTCCGCCCGTCTGGAATATTTCCGCGACGGTATCGAAGACTTCAATATGCTCTGGATGACCAGAGAACTGCCGCCGGAAGCCAAAAAAGAGGTCGATGCTCTGGTCGCTCAAATCGCTCCGGTGCTTGGAAAACTCAATTACGACCCGATACTGATGTATGAAACCCGTAACAAAATCGGCAATATTCTGGATAAATATTCAAAATAACCGTTATCAGCCGGATTTATGCAGAAAATCCACCGGAGGCAGTATTCCACCTCCGGTTTGCAAAGTTGACAAATCAACATTGCCGTGATATATTCTGTATACAGCAGTAATATAGGCACACATAACTTGATATTGCATTCACCGGAACTGAAACATTAATTCAAAACAAGGAGTCATTACCATGAAAAAAAGTTTATTGCTTCTGACAGCACTGCTTGCCATCCCGGCTTTTACCGCCGGTAAAATGAAAGCAGCCGGTCAGAAAAAACCTGCTGAAGTTGTGGAAAAAGATGGCATTTACACCGTTGCACCGCAGGGAAAAACCAGAATCCAGCTCTATCCGGAAAAAGGTTATCTGCTGGCATCGGAAAATATGGAACTGGAAATAATTGCTGAAGTTTACGGCAGTGGAGACATCGAACTTGGCATGCATCTTTACGCTCCGCCGCTGGTTTGGAAAGGTGCTGTCGGAAGCAAAGTTGTCAAAGTAAATTCAGAAAACGCCGAAACCGTCAAGACAGTACTGACCGTCAATAAAAGCGGTATCAACCGGGCTTTGCCTTTTATTTCAGTTTATTCCGGAGAGGTCAAGATAAAAAATCTGACCGCCCGTTACAAAAACGGTCTGGATAAATCCAACAAAAATACAGCCCCCTGTCTGCCGCAGTGGAAATATAATTACGCCAATGCCGTCAACTGCACCATGACAGATAATGTGCTGAAAATCACTACCGTCGCCGGACAGATGACTGAAATGTTTGCTCCTTTTCAGGCAGCCAAAGATGGCGATAAAATCAAATTCAATGGTTCAATTTCCGGAAAAGGCAAAGTTTCTATCGGGCTGCACCTCTACGACAAAAGCCGCACCTGGCAGGGTACTGTATGGAAAGCGGTCAATGTCAATGGAGAAGTGACCACGCTGCCGGAATTGACCGTCGTCACTCCCAAAGGTAAAAAGGCGATCAACGCTGTGCGCCCAGTGATCCGTATCAATGCCAACAGCGATGTTTCTTTCAAAGATATTTCTACCAAATAACCTTTTGATTAACACAAAAATGGGTCACATCAAAACCGACAGCTCTTTTTCTTTGCAGGGGGCTAACGCCGGCCCCCTGCACCCCTGCGCGCCGCTCGGCGGGGGGCGGGGTCCTGTCCTGTGGCATGCGCTGTGTGGTGGTGGTTCGGCTCATGTGGTGCAATTCGTCACCCTCTGCCGCCTTTTCTGGCGACAGAGGGATTAGACTTGCACCACGGCTGGCACCTGCGGGGGAGGAAAATCCCCAAGTCGGATCGTAGCCATGTCGTTCTGTGAGCCAAGGAGTTGTCCTAATATGTTGTCTTCCTAAGACCCGCTTGGCCTCCGACTTGGCTCATGTGGTGCAATTCGTCACCCTCTGCCGCCTTTTATGGCGACAGAGGGATTAGACTTGCACCACGGCTGGCACCTGCGGGGGAAGTCGGATCGTAGCCATGTCGTTCTGTGTGCCAAGGAGATGATCTAATATGGTGTCTTCCTA
>JAZSIZ010000149.1:0-7706 GCA_045534015.1 Victivallaceae bacterium
ATGTAGATTTGTGTGTAAAAAAATGCCATGATGAGATAACAGTACTTACCAACAATTCAATCAGAGTAAAAGCTGTTTGACGGATGCGTCTGCCGGATAAGCAAGTCGATGCAGAATGCATTAAAAACCTCAAATAGTGAAATGTGCAAATCTCCGGATATGCACGGATAAAAAACAGTGGACCGTAAGGAAGAAATGCTTCTGCATTACATTTTCCGGACTTCTGCCCGGAGCGGTAACGATTGTATAATATACACCATCGGAAAGAAAAATCAAGGCAGAAGAACTTTTATTTCTTCCATTGCCAGCTGCAAAAGTTTTCCGATGGTATAATCAGTAACCCCTACGATAATATTTTCACAATGATTGAATGGCAGTAAAATACGTTTTGCATCAGCCTGAGCGACTGCCGTTGCCATTGCCGGAGTAATTTCACCGAGCAGAGAATCGGCAATTACCACTCCGATCGGAGCGACAATAATATCGGCTTTCCGGCTGGCTACGACAACAGCATTTTCTCCTGTGGCACTGTGGTCGGCTCCGGCACTGAGCATCGCTGCTGTTGCAATTGTATTTGTCCCGACTGCGGTCAAAGAAACTTCCGGAAATTCTTTTTTGATCCGGGCAACCAATTGGCGTCCGATACCGCCCCCCTGCCCGTCGATCACTAATATATTCATTTTTAGATAATCCTTTTTTTTGTTTGTGTCAATTCAATGCTGCTTTCAGCGGACAATTTTCCGGCGCAACTTCACCCCTCCGGTATATATCCAGTACAGCCCGGGAATCTGCGGCAAGTTCCCTGCGTACGGCACGCCTTTGTCCTTTTACACGGGCAATATGCATGTGGTCATAATTTGTTGTTTGATGACGCATCCATGCGATTACTGCCGCTTCCGCCCGTTGGGAAAGCGGAATCCTTTCTGTCCTGGCGACAGTGCCGCTGCCGACCGGAACAGCCAAATCAGTTACGGCATCAGCCAGATCCCATGCCAACTCTTCGTAAACCGGCGCAAAGTTCAGAAAATCAACGACCGCCTGACGGAATTCAACAACATAAGCATCCTGTTTGGCGATCCTGGCTTGCCGGGCAGCTTCAAGTTTGCGCAAATAAGCCGGATTGCTCCGTTCTTCATTCAAATCATTTTTTACTCTATCGACGACCGATGAGTCGCACCATAAACCGATCGCTTCAATGCGCTTTTTGCGCTTGTGAACAACACTCCAGCACACTGTCGCCGCTTTCAGACGACGGGTCAACCCCGGATCTCCGGAAGGAACGAATACCCAATAATCCGGGACGGTTACCGTTTTTCCGTCCAGTAAAAAATCCCTTGGACGATTGGTGCGCCATATCTGAATATCTTTTTCTTTCATACTTCAACAACAGTATAATCAAGTGAGCCGACTCCAAGCTTTTCCGCATACGCAAGCTGCTCATATCCTTTAAAACGTTTACCGGCTGCAGCAACAGCGTTGTAACAGGCAGCATCGATTGCCACCGGATCAAGAGAGGCAAAAACGCCGATATCCGGTACACAGGATGACATACGCCGGGGCTCACAATCACACCCGGGGGTTATATCAACTGCAAAAGTTATATAAATATTCTTCTTGCCGGAGTGGGAAGCAAATGCGTATTCGGCAAGTTTTTCCCGGAATATCTGTTTGCCGAAAAGCATGTTTTTCAAGCCTGCCAGCGAAAATACGGAAACAGCTCCGGATGGGCAAATGGAAAAACATGCACCGCAACCTATGCATTTTTCCGGATCAATAAATGCTCTTTTCTTTTCAATCGTAATTGCATCGGCATTGCACCGGGTTTGGCAGAGTTTACATCTTTTGCATTTCCACTGCCGGATTTTCGGAGTAACACTTAAGTGCATCGCCATCTTACCTCCCTTTGCGGCAAATCCCATGGAAAGCTGCTTCAATGCGCCTCCGAATCCGGCGAGCATGTGACCTTTGAAGTGAGATACAACCAATGTCTGTTTTGAATCTGCCAGTTTTTCTGCGATCGCAGCACTTTTAAAATGTTTGCCGCCAATAATATCGATCTGTCTGGCAAGTTCCCCTTTTTCTCCATCTGCGATAACGACCGGCAATCTGGTGAATCCATGTTTTTTTGCCAAATTCACATGCCTGGATGCTTCAAAACGCTCCCCTCCGTACAAAACACTGGTTTCAGTAAAACAGCTTTTTACAGCCGCAGCTTCCAGAGTATCGATCAGTGGATCATATAACTCCGGTTTGAGAAATGTTTTATTTCCGCGTTCTCCGAAGTGAAGTTTTAATGGCACTTCCGGTTCAAATGTCAAATCGAATTCTCTGATAAGAGCCTTAAATACTTTCTCCCCTGCAGCTGCACGATCCTGAAGTGAATTTACCGGTGGCAGAGGCGCAAAAAAAACATGACTTTTCATTTTGATCAAGCTGTTCCTTTTATGTTTTTAATCTTTTTCAGAATATAGTCCGTCAAAAGTATATTTTCAAGTAAAAAATCATGTCTTCATCTTGAAAAACCGCAAATGATAAGGTATATTATCATCAGGAAAACATAACGAAAGTGAATGTATTGAATTTTTTCCTGTAACTGTATGATGGGAAATATCAATACTATGCTGAAAAACAAAACTCAAAACAGGGAGTAACATTATGTGGCCTGCAATCATTGCTGTCGTTGTACTGGGAATTATTGTCATCTGGTGGATCTGCACCATGAACGGTTTTCGCAGACTTAAAGTCGCTGTACAGGAAGCCTGGAGCGGTATCGATGTTCAATTGAAGCGTAAAGCCAATATCATTCCCAATCTTGTTGACACCTTGAGAATGCAGATGGATTTTGAAAGTAAAGTTCTGACAGACCTGACAGCGGCCCGCAGCGGTCTGCTCAGCGGTAACCATGCCGAGGCAATGGCAGCCAGTGACAAAATCAATTCAATGATCCCGTCGATCCGCGCTACAGCCGAAAGTTACCCCGCTCTCGGAACCAATCAGTCGTTCCTCCGTTTGATGGAAGATATCCGTGATTGCGAGGATAAGATCACGTATGCCAGAAACCGTTACAATATGACTGTCGCAAAATACAATGCCGATATCATCATGTTTCCGGCAAGCATTGTTTCCGGCATGATGCACCTGACTGCGGAGCCGATGTTTGAAATTTCTGTTCAGGCAAGAGAAGAAGCCGACAATATGCGCATCAGTAAACTTTGAGATTTTTTCATGAGCAATCAATTTACAACTCCTCTGATCGCCTCGGAAGAAATCCGCAAGAACTTTATAAAAAGCTTCTTTCTGGTGCTGATCGTTGCCGCCGCTGTTTTCGGAGCTTCCTGGCTTCTCGGACATATGCTGGGAAATGTGGTCACCGGTTTGATCGTCGGTGCTGTTATTGTGGCGATAGTTCTTCCGTTACAGATACTCACTGCAAAATGGATCATTTTGAGCATGGCTCACGGCAGACCGCTCAATCCTAATGATTTAAGAGAACGCCGTTTGCTGCATCTCGCCGAAGGTCTGTCTGTTTCAGCCGGCTTGAAAAAAGTGCCGGAGGTATACATCCTTCAAACTCCGGTTCCGAATGCGTTTGCTTCCGGAATGAATGAGGAAAGTGCATTCATCGGGGTCACTCAAGGATTGCTGGATACCATGAATGATCAGGAATTGGAAGGTGTACTCGCTCATGAGTTCGGTCACATTATTCATCGTGACATAATGTTGAATCAATTGGTTGTCGGTCTGATCAGCGCATTGCTTTTTATCGTGGTGATAATAGAGAATCTCGGTTTGATGGAATTGCTTTATGGCGGCAATAACCGCAGACGCAGGGACAACGATAATGGCGGAGGTCCGGCGGTGATAATTCTTATTCTGATCATAATGCTGATCCGCCCGCTGACCATGCTTTTCGGCGCATTGCTGCAGTCTGCCATATCCCGGCAGCGGGAATATGCTGCCGATGCGGTAGCTGTACGTTTGTGCAGTTACAATGAAGGCCTGGCAAGCGCATTGGAAAAACTTTCCGGAGACAAAAAGTACTCTAAAGCAGAAGAAGAATCCCTGGGCAGTCGGCAATTGGCAGCGATGTATATCCATTTCCCCGATGTGAATGAGTTGTTTGCCAGTCATCCTCCGATAAAAGAGAGGATAGCCCGTCTGCGCAATATGTATTGATGTTTCCGTGTAAAAAAATCATTTTTGTGTTTTTCGGGACTTGACAACCGTCAAGGCAGGGTTATATTATATAAGCAGTTTTCGTTGTGCGGGTGTAGCAAAACGGTTATGCTCCAGCTTCCCAAGCTGGCGACGCCGGTTCGACTCCGGTCACCCGCTCCATTTTTTCAATCTCCAATTTTTGGCTGTCGTGATGAAAAAGTTTTTGTTTCTTTTTTCTGCAGTTTCAGCGGTTCTGTTATTTTCCGGTTGCGCCACAACAGGAGAAAAACTGCCGTCTGAAGATCTGGAAGTTTTTGAAAAACACGCCGATATCATAAAAATTCTCCGCAATCCCAAAATCCCCCCCAACTCAAAAGAGAAGTATGAAGCGGCAAAAGAGTTGACCAAACATGTTGATCTCTATTATACAAGAGAAACAGCAACGGTGGATAAATTATTTTATTACGGGGATGCTGATGTTGACAGTTTGGAAACAGAAAATCCGACTTTTACCTTTATGTACCAGTATCAGGATAAATTTATCCGTTTCCGTTTTTTTACCTACAGGATGTTCATACTGCGGGTTGAGATAAGAGAAAATGAGTGATGCTGCTTTTATGGCAGAAGCTTTGCTGGAAGCCCGGGCCGCAGCGGATGCCGGAGAAGTCCCGATAGGAGCTGTCGCAGTAAAAGACGGTGTTATCGTAGCCCGTGCCCGCAACAGAGTGGAAGAGCTGCATACAGTATCTGCCCATGCTGAATTCCTTTTGCTCCACGAGGTGGAAAAGCTTACTCATGACTGGCGCATGAGCGATTACACTTTTTATGTTACCAAAGAGCCCTGCCCGATGTGTGCCGGTATGTTGATAAACTCCCGGGTGAAACGTGTTGTTTTCGGGATCGGCGATCCGGCATCCGGCGGAATGGGTGGCGCATTTGATTTGAACAGCATTCCCGGTTTATTGTGGCATTGTGAAGTAACATCCGGGGTCATGGCGCAAGAGTCATTGGCTGTTATTCAAGATTTTTTCCGCAGAAGACGGCAGTCAAAGTAAAAAATATTTGCTTTGACGGTCAAGTTGCGCTATATTATACAATTGCATATTTTTTAAATCATGAAAGTTGAATAAGATTATGGACGAACAAACCAAATCCATCGGTAAACGATTGCACGAAATACGTACTATTCTGGAAATTCCTGCCAGTGAAATGGCTGAACTCACCGGAATGAGTGAATCCCAATATCTTGCCAGAGAACGGGGGGACGTTGATTGTCACTTTTCATTTCTTTATGATTGTGCAAAACGTTTCGGAGTTGACTTGAATTCCATCGTTACCGGTAAGACGCCTAAATTGAGCAACTATACACTCAATCGGGCTGGCAGTGGTGTCGCGATTGAGCGCAATCATGAATTTAAATATCACCAGCTTGCGGCAGATTTTAAATCCCGGACGACAGAACCGCTTTTCGTAGTAGCAAAACCGCAGCGTCCGGGATTGCCGATTCCGTTATCCACCCACCCGGGGCAGGAATTTGATTACGTATTGAAAGGCAAGCTTAAAGTACGCATCGGGGATAAAGTTGAAATACTTGCTCCCGGTGACAGCTTGTATTATGACAGTAATATTCCCCATGGTATGGTAGCTGTGGAGTGTGATGAATGTGAATTTCTGGCTATTCCCATTCAAGGTGAAGCAAAGAAAGCAGAACCCCCTACCCCGGTAAAAAGTACTGCGTCGATCGTCAATCCAAATGAAAAACGTTTGTGCCAGAAGTTCATGAAAGAAACTGTTGATGAAAACGGTCAATTGGTATCATGCAGTTTTGAATATCCGGAAAACTTCAACTTTGCCTATGATGTTGTTGATGCTCTGGCAATCAAAGATCCGGGCAAACTGGCGATGGCATGGGTCGGTAAAGATCATGTAAGAAAAGATTTTACTTTTTTTGACATTGCGCTGGAATCATGCCGGACTGCTAATTATTTGACCCATCTGGGAATAAAGAAAGGCGACCGTGTTATGCTGGTGATGAAGCGTCATTACCAGTATTGGTTTGTGATAAACGCGCTGCACCGTATCGGTGCGATCGCCATTCCGGCATCCAATCAGCTGCTGGTCAAAGACTTTGTGTACCGTTTCCAGTCTGCCGGAGTGAAAGCGATAGTTGCCACTGCCGATGGGGATGTTACCAGATTTGTCGATGAAGCTGCCCGGCAATGTCCTGAATTGGAAACCAGAATCATTGTCAACGGTCAACGTGACAACTGGCATGATTTCAACGCAGAATATGATCAGTACGGTGATACATTCTCCAGACCGACAGATTTGTTGGCGACCGATCCGATGCTGATGTTTTTCAGCAGCGGTACGACCGGTTATCCCAAAATTGTGGAACACAGCTTTTCCTATCCGCTCGGTCATATCATGACCGCCCGCTGGTGGCAGTGTACCAACCCCAACGGTTTGCATTTTACTATAAGCGATACCGGATGGGCAAAAGCCAGCTGGGGGAAAATTTACGGACAGTGGCTCAATGAAAGTGCGGTTTTTGTCTATGATTTTGACCGCTTTGATGCTGCAGACATCATGGGACTTTTCAAAGAACATCATATTACAACGTTCTGTGCCCCGCCGACGATGTATCGCTTTTTTATCCGTGAAGATCTTTCCAAATATGATCTTTCGAGTATTGAGCATGCCTGTATTGCCGGAGAGGCACTCAATCCGGAAGTGTTTCAGCAATTTTATAAAGCTACCGGCTTGAAGGTTATGGAAGGTTTCGGACAATCAGAAAGTCCGGTAATGCTGGGTAATCTTTTCGGGATGACACCGAAACCGGGTTCCATGGGCAAGCCGACACCGGCATTTCCGATAGAACTGGTCGATCCGGATGGCAATCCGGTGAAAGATGGTGAAGTCGGTGAAATCGTTGTAAAGACAGAGCCTGATCAAATCTGTGGTTTGTTCAGGGGGTACTTCCGGGCAGCAGATAAAACTGCTGAATCATGGCATGACGGAATGTATCATACCGGTGATACAGCATGGCGCGATGAAGATGGTTATTACTGGTACGTTGGAAGAACGGATGATGTGATCAAGTCTTCCGGTTACCGTATCGGGCCATTTGAAATAGAAAGCGTTATAATGGAAATGCCGTATGTGTTGGAATGTGCGGTTGTCGGTGCGCCGGATGAGATCCGTGGACAGGTCGTTGAAGCATATATTGTGTTGACCAAGGGAACAGTCGGTACAGATGAGATGAAAAAAGAGATTCAGGAGTATGTCAAAACGCACACAGCTCCGTACAAATATCCCCGCCGTATCGAATTTGTAGAATCACTGACAAAAACAACGAAGGGAAAAATCAAGCGTACTGATCTGCGTATAATGGCAGCAGAAGCTGCGTCGAAGAAATAAAAAGAAAAATTTTTTTCAAGCGGCACATTGAGATCGATCATTGTGCCGCTTTTTTATCTTTGCGCAGAGTATTTATATCCCCGGCAAGATATGTGGTTATCTTGGCTTTATCATCCATTTCCAGCAAA
>JAZSIZ010000130.1:0-28894 GCA_045534015.1 Victivallaceae bacterium
TAACGGTGGATGCAGCGTGCGACAAGGTCGTGTTTTGCAACGAGTACGCAGAGGGAGTATACGACTGTATTCGACCTCTGCGGCGCAGGAGCAAGGCGCGAGATTGACCACGATGCGCCACCGCAGTAAAGATTTTTCACAAAAATTGAGATAATAACTATTATTTTACTTTGTCGGCAACTTTTCTTACTTTGAGTTTGCCGCCCCATGCACCGCCGCCGAATGGCACAACGATGTGGGCATTACTCCAATTATTTACCATAGCCGGTTTGCTGTAATCAGGATTTGCCTGATACGGTACGACTTTGGTTTTCCACTCTTTGCCCGTGGGGGTGAATTTGCCGTCGATCAGTACTCCGCCGAGAATACCGCAGGGCAAAGCTCCTCCGTCAGTTCCCTCGATAACGATGATATTTTTGCCGGGTTTCAACAGCGGCAGAATATCGTAGCGGTTGAGCATGCCCCACTGGATACTCTGTCCGCAAAGTTTGCCATTGACGAAAAATCTTGCTTTATCATCAGCGGTACCGAGCAATTCAGCTTTTGCCGGCAATGCTTTCAGATCGAGGATCAATGCTGCTGCGGCAGTTTCGCCCTTGACGATCCTGCTGTCCCAGATCCAGCTGGAAGCATAATTGTAGCTTTCCCATTTGCTCGCATCTCTGAGTGAAGCCGTATCTTCGTAGACTCTCGGCGTTTCCAGTGCCGCATTGTAAGCGGGCAATTGATTTACCGGAGCGGGGATTTTACCGGAAACATCCACACCGAAAGCCGGAAGAGCCGGATATTTGTCCGGTTTTGCCGCTACTGCTTTTTCACTGCGGTTGATGGCGATTTTTGCAACGCCATCTTTGCCGGTATAGGTGTAAACTGTTACCGCACCAAATTTTTCGACATTGGTCAATTCCGTTTGCGTAAACAATCCTGAAAGTTTGTACAATTCGGTCGCCTGGGCAAAAAGTTCCCGGTAGAATCGCGGATTTTCAATGTACTGTGTACCCCAGTAGGCAATGGAGGTGCTGCCGCTGGTCAATGCATCAAAGACCATGAAACGGGTCTCTGCCGGGGTGGGATAAACCAGTTTTACTTTGCTGTTGAATGCTCCCCACGCAAATCCCTGGAGCACCATCCAGACGGGTTTTCTGCCGTTGACGGCATCGTACATCTGTTTTGTGTATTTGCCGACGCTGGTCATGGTTTGATCATCCAGATTTGAGTGGCTGTTGGGGTAGGGGACAGGATAAATATCCAAGCCGTAAATATCGCTTCCTGCGGCATACATGGTATGCTCTTCAGTGGAACCTCTGGGGGCGGCATTGATCCAGACCGGGTGATAAGGATCAAGTTTTTTCAGCAGTTCATAACCGTTGATAACGTTGGCAAGAGGAATACCAGCCCATGCCGGTTCATCGACGAGGAAGTAGCCGAAAAGAGCCGGATGATCTTTGATTTCAGGCAGAATTTCATAAACCCGGTGCTGCCAGATTTTGTGTTCATCCGGAGATTTGCCGATCCGGTCAAAGGAAACGACCAGCTTGACATTGTATTTTTCTGCGATGGTCAAAGCTCTTTTCAGACTTTCTGCAGTCCCCAGTACCCGTACCACATTGAATCCGGCGCGTGCCATTTGATAGATGGAGTGTTCTGAAACACTGATATCCGGAGTCATCAGTACAATCGGATAAAACGGCTTGCCGTTAAAGAAGATATTGCCTTTCCCATCGGAAATGACCTCATTTTTTGCTTTGGGCAGCTTTACCATATTTTCGGTGATGTTGTAATCTTTGCCATCGGCAAGAGAAGTGATCACTGCGGTCAGGGTGTAGCTGGCATCAGGCAGATCATTGACTGGGATATTGAAAAAGGTTTTGCCGTTTTTTACGGTCAGATCAGCTTGTAAACGGAAGCGGACTTTGTCACTGGTAAAATGGATGACCTTGACTTTCCCTCCCGGAGCGATGATTTCACCGGAAATGTTTTTGACATTCATACCTGAATAGATGGTGTTGCGGTATGCCGGATTTTTAATAATGATTTTGAAACTGTCTTCCGGACGCAGCGGTTCTTCAGTGAGTTTGAAGTTTTTGAAACACACCGTCGCTCCTTTGACCGTGGTGCAGACCACATTGAGCAAAGTTGCTTTGGATGGAGCAGGAAAAATGAAACTTTTATCCTGAAGCTGACCGCCGACATCATCGGTCGGAGCAGGGATGGTCGTGCCGTCATTGAAGCGCAGTTTCACATTGAAATAGTGAAAACCGGTCTCATTGGCAGCTTGACCGACACCGACGGTCTGATAAGAAATTTTGTAACGGTGTCCGGCTTTGACCGGGATCCCGGCAAGAACAACTTCACCGTCAGAGGTGACCTTCACCATTTTTCCGTGTTCACCATCAACCATAGAACCGGCTTTACCGAAGTTCCAGATGCCGCCTGCTTCCCGGACGATATTTTTTTCTGACGCATCGGGGACAATTTTCAGATTGCGAACTTCAATTTGTCCGTTGCTTTCGGCGAAAAAGGCGAAAAGCACACTGGTAAATTCCATCGGAAGCGTGAGTTTTGCCTTGATAGTCGTCCACTCTTTGTTGACCGGTTTCCATGCCGCACCGGAGGATGAACTTTTCAGATATTTACCTTTGCCGCCATCGGCACGCAAAGCCCATTCTGCATAAGCTTTGAATCTGCCGCCGGCATTGCCTCGCACATCCAGAGAGATTTCATAGGTCACTCCCGGAGTCATTCCCGGCAGATTGTAGTAGATCATGGCAATGTTTTTGCCCTGCGGGGAAAGAACTGCCAGATTTTCTGAAAAATTGAATTGCTTTTTGTTTCCGCGCAACCCCCAATTCAGCGGCACTCCGCCATTTTGAATGGCAAAGTCAAAGTTGAAATCAGCAATATCTTTGATCGCTTTGATCTGCAGATTTTTGAAGCGGACCTCTTTGTTGCCGATGACCCGGATAACGATGTAGAGATTCTGCCACTCGTTGGGGACATTGATCACATCGGTGATTTTTTCAAATTTGCCGGTGCCGGAAATTTTCGGCTGCAGCAGAAATGAACGGTAGGATTTTTTACCGTTCTTCATCTGCGTACCTTCGATATAGATCCGGTAAACGGCTCCTGCTTCTGCCATTGCTTCATAACTGACCAGCAGCGGAGTTTGGTATGGAATCGTGATACCTTTCTGGATCAGCATTGCTCGGTCATTTGCTCCGGCAGGCTTCATATACAGCACGCCGTCATTAACTTCGATCTTGCTGCCTTTTGCCGCATTTACATTCCATGAAAACGGCAGTTTCACCGGGGAAACTTTGCTGAAATCAGCATTTTTAACATACTCTGCCGCTCCTGCCATGGCGATGGCAAAAAGTGACATCAAAAGAAATAATTTTTTCATCATTTGTCTTTCCATAGTTGTTATTGGATACCGTAGAGCTGACTCTGCCAGAAATCTTTGTCAGCCGTATTGTTACTTACATCGTATCCCAGCTTGTTGTTATGCTGTGAAGCATGACCATCGGCATGGACAACGTTGATCCCGCCACCGGAAAAAGTATTGTAATCAGTAATAAACATTCCCTGATTGCCAGCCGGATGCCGGTAAGATGGGCGGCTTTTTTCGCCGTGGTGCATACTTAAATAGTAATCATCTCCATTACCGGATTGAGTACTTTCTCCGGCTTCCAGGATCACTCCTGCAGCAGATGGTGAACTCAAACGGTTGAGTTTTTTGCTTGCAACATTACCGTTTATGGCGTATGCCAGACCGGTTTTTCCCACTCCGGATTCAATGGTGGAGTTTTTGCTGTTGACTGTTTTCATATTTGCCATTGATGGACAGACAAATATGGGAATTTCCACCGTACCGTTATATTGCGGCGCACCATCGGCGGTGACAACAACTGTCGGATATCCCATATATGGACCGATTTTGATCGTCCAACTGACTCCCCAGGTTGTACCACCGGGAATGCGGTCTTCAAAATCGCTGCTGTACATCATCATGCCGGAGCCCATTTGTTTGAGGTTATTCAGACAGCTTGCCGCTCTGCCGCGCTCTCTGGCACTGTTCAGTGCCGGGAGCAGGATTGCTGCCAGAATGGCAATAATGGCGATCACCACGAGCAGCTCGATCAAGGTGAAACGAAACCCATGGGTTTCATACCGTTGAACACGGTATGAATGATCTTGTTCAGTGTAATTTTTCATACTCTCTTTCTCCTTTTTTTATTAGGGGGTTATAACCAATCCGGTATGATTGATTCTTTTTGCGGTTTGTTTTTCAGGATGAATTTAAGCACCCCGCCGTTGCGGATTTGAGCAAGCTCCAGATACGGTTCAGCGAAAGCTTTTCCGTCAAATTCATATCCGGCAGGGTAGATGGCTGAAGCATCTTCCCTTTCCACTTCAATAACCAATTTTTTCTCTCCGATGCTGAATTCCGCCCGGTTGACTTTGGGGGTGGTCAGCAGACAGTACGGTGTTCCGGTCAATGGATAAATGCCCAGACAGCTTAAAACATACCATGAACTCAAACCGCCGGAATCATTGTTGCCGGGACATCCGCCGACTCCGTCAAGGAACATGTAACGGCGGATAATATCGTGGATCTTTGCCTGTTTATCTGCTCTGCCGCACCAGAGATATGCTGCCGGAGTTTCCATATCCGATTCATTATTCATTCCCTCGAAGCGGTGATCGATCATCGGGCGCGGGCGATCATATTCATCATTGCAGTTAAAGCCGAAAAATTTATCCAGCAGTTTTTCAAAATTCTCTTTTCCTCCGGCAAGGGCGATGCGTTCTGCCATTTCCGGATGCGGGCGGAAAGAGTAGTTCCAGAAAGTTCCTTCATAGTATGGGGCATCGGCGGTAAGCAATCCGCTCTTCTCATCGTAGGCTGTGCGCCAGACTTTGCTTTTGGCGATCCACTTTTCTGCTGCAGCAGTATCGCCGCACTTTTCTGCGACCAAAGCTGCGGCATACGCGGTACAGGAAAGATCAAGGATATGGGTGGGGCTTTTGCCTTCGGTAGTCGCATGGATAAATTCAGCTTCAAAAGCCTCCTTCATTGCCGGATAATCTTTTTCAGTTAGCAATCCGTGAAAAAATCCGTCACTTAACACATTGACTGCCAGTGCTGTTGCCTGCATATCGTGACGGTGATAATCAGCACTCATCAGATAACCGCAGGGGAAAAATCCGATACGTTTGATCGTTGCCATCATTGAGTGAAGCATGGCAGTTGCCTTTTCCGGAGCGATCAGCATCATCAAAGGCAGCTGGGTGCGGTAAATATCCCACATAGTCTGGAAATCGGTGTACTCTTTTCCGGCATCGACCGGTTTGACCAGCGAATGATAGAGGGCACTGAAAAAGATGCCTTTATCTTTTTCCGAATCAAAGTCGGCATCGATCCTATCCAGCATATCATGCCATGCCGCTTGGGCTGCGGTTCTGGTTTTATCAAAACCGTCAGCCAGCATCTCTTTTGCCCGCAGGATCGCTTCTTCTGTGGAAAACAGAGAAAAGGCGATGACGCTTTCGGCAAAATTGCCGTCAATATCAAACTCCATGACGCCGTTGAAAATCGCCTGTTTGCGGATTTTGGCATCGATTTTGAGCGCGAAATATATTTCCACCCCGTGAGCGGTGATAAATCCGGAACACCAGCCATCTTGGTTATTCACGCAGTGGGTGTTGAAAAGGCATTCACGATACAAATTGATGGGTACTTTCAAGCCGATTTGTGTAGCATCAACGGTGATCCTGCCTTTTTCTGCGGCAAATTTACAGCGGTGGTATGCGGCGAATTTACCGGCGGTCAACTCAAATTTCACGCCGTAATCAATCAGGTTTCCGGAGTAATATCCCGGTTGAGCATACTCATCGGTCAATTCAGATATATGTGAGGTGTTACTGCCGGAAATAGAGGGCTGAAGCAGAAAGTAATTGTAAAACTCACCGAGGAATCCGGTGCCGCTGGGATGAAAATGGGTGAAGCCGAATGCCGCCGGACGGTCGGAAATTTGCGGCGTCGTCCGGTCGCTGGAAGCTCCGTTTCTGCCGTAACCGGATGAATATGCTCCGCTGAATGGCAGTACCGAAACCCAGCCGAAAGGCATTAACGCTCCCGGATGAGTGTTGCCGGTCTGGGCTTTCAGCCAGTTCCAGTGTTTTGCCAGATCTTCACCCTGCGGTGCGGCGGTCGGACCATTGCCCCAGAATGGATCGGCAAAATCGAAATTACTTTTTTTTGTCTTTGACATAGTATTTTCCCTGTGTTTGCTTATAAATATAGTTGAATGTATGGTATAATGCTTGTATTTTTTAAAAAATTTTTTGTAAAAAAATTCCAAAATTGCATTTTTTTTAATAAATCCGCTTTTTCTTCCGCATTTTTCGCTTTGTTTTACAGTCTGTGATATATATAATGTTATATAATATTATATAATATAATGTCACGAAAAATTTTCACCACCGCTTTACTTTTTAAAAATGTATGCTATATTCTCAAAAATGTAATATTTCTGATCACCGGATCATCCCATGGAAATAAACAGAAAATATTTGCTTTATGAAAATGACGGCAGTTATATATACGGCTGTGACTTCGGCGGTTATCCATTGCATAAATTCACTGCATGTAATGTGATAGAAAATATTTATCCGGTTTATGCCGAATCTTGCGGCGATGATTTATGGCATTGCAAATGCTGGCGGCAACGGAAAAATTCGGATGTTTTTTCGATTGAATATGTTCAGCAGGGAGTTTTTATTTTTAATCACGGTGATGAAAAATTTGAATGTCATCCAGGGGATATTTTTCTGCTTCATTACGGCAGTGACAGCGGCATGCGCTGTAAAACACTTACCGGCAGGAAAAAAGTCATCATCATGACCGGACAGGCTTTATCCGGGATATTGAATGCTTCCGGACTTGAGCGGATTTTTTGCATCAGACCGGCGGAAAGAACAAAAATAGATTCTCTTTTTGAGCAGATAACTGCGCCGGAAAACGCCGGAAATATCAGAAAGAACAGTATGCTGTGTTATGAATTGCTGCTTGTTTTAGCTGAATCGGCAGTTGTTTCCCCACGACCGCCGAAATTGCAAAAGACGTTGGATTACATGGCACGTTCATTGGATAAACCGTTGACACTTAATGATCTGTCACGCTATGCCGGAGTGAGCAATGCCGCATTGAACCGGTTGTTTCATGAATATTTACAGTGCGCTCCGGTAGAATATTTCCGCAGATTGCGGATGGAAAAAGTCCGTCATCTGCTCAAATATTTTCCGGTGAAAACGGTTGCAGCGATGATGGATTTTTCCAGCACTCAATATCTTGCCACCGAATTTAAAAAGCACTTCGGCGTGTCGCCGAAGCACTTCCGTCAGCAGCAGTGAATTTTTTCAGGTCAATCCGAAGTTCTTTCGATGATGACCTGCGGTGTTTCGATACCTGAATCAAGGGCGAAATCGTAGAAAGTATTCCTCCCTTCACAGGCTGTGATTCCGGCGTAGTACGTTTGGGGCCATTGACCGATCTTGCAGCCGAAAGAGCGTCTTTCACAGCTCATGGTCAAAAGTACACCTTTGCGGGTATGATAAAGTTCCGCCTCCAGTTTGTACCGGGTGTTTGGCTTCAGATCCATATCCATGTAGCCCACAAGTTCCCATGATGGTTTATTGTCGTGGAAATAGTGGTGCCAGAGATTTATTCCCCGGTCATACATAACGATTTCCAGATGGTCATGATGTACCGGAGTAAGTTCCTGTGAAATGACCAGCAGCGGAGCCATCCGGTCGGCAAATGAACAACTGCAGCGCAGACGGCAGTTACCGGTGACCGGATGTTTGAGCAGCATGCTCAAATAGGTTTCTCCGGTACGGTCACGTCCCATCTGAGTATCCTCTACTTTCAGATCAGAGGGGATGACATTGCTTATACCCTCATCCTGCTGTTCCCAGCTGCTGGTATCCAGCCAGCGGGGACTGCGGACATAGAGCCAGTCGCTTTTCTGCCACAAATTTCTGCCGAAAGAACAATTGAAAAAGAATTTATCCATAAAAATCAGACCTTTTGAGTTTATTTGTAAAGCTCATAATATAGCACCAGCTTCATGTTTTTGCCACGAAAGCTGAAAAGTTTTCCGGAAAAAGCAGAAAACCTTACTCTTCCGGTTTGACAAGCTGTATGGAAATGCCGTTATTTTTCAGAACTTCATATATTTTCTGGATACGGTCGATACTTGTATCATTTTCCCGGCGTTCAAGCGTTGCGGTAAAAAAGAGTTGTTCTTTTGCCCGGGATGCGGCGATGAGAAATCCGCAGAGTTCCTCATTTTCATCGGTGCTGTATTCCCAAAGCTCCTGATCTTCCCAGCCGGTGAAAAATATCGTGTGAGCTTCAAAAAATTTGCACTGCCGGATCGTTGTTACCGGGATGAAATTTCCTTCGCGGAAATTTACAATCACCTCCGGTACAGTTGCTGAACCATTCACATCCCGGAGCATGAGTCCGGTAAATTCCGTCAAAGTTTTTCCGAGCCATGTCCCATGCCGGTAACGTGGAAAAAGGGCTTTGAGTTTTCCGGTATCGAGAAACTCCATTGACAATTCCAGAAGTTTCTGCAAATTGCCGGGTGTACACTTCAGTGCGGTGAAAAGTTCCTGTAACTTCCGGCAGAAAGCGGATATTTCTGTCAGAGCTTTTTCCTCTGTCATGGCGCAGACTTTCTGCATATATTTTACCGGTTGCCGGTTTGAACTGCCGGAAAAGGCATTTTCCCAGAGCGAAAGCAGTATTTGTATCACCGGTTCGGTCAGAATTCTTTGTATTCTGCTTTCATCACGGAAGCGGAAAGTTTTCCCGTCTGAAAATCCGTTCCACATTTTGACATAGGCTTTCGGAGTGTCCCGCACGATCACGCAAATATCCCGCAGGTGGATTCCGGAATTTTGCAATTCGGCAGCTTTTTCAGCAATAAACCGGCTTTCTTCAAGATCGGTAGAAAATAGCAGAGCCTCACACATTCCGGTGGAACCGGTTTGTTTTCCGCTTGTCACCGGTACGGAATCTGCTGCCGTAAGCATGGAAATATCATTTTGAATATCCAGCAGTTTTGCTGCCGATCTGGTGTTGACATTAAGTTGAACTTCCCGGGCATTGAAATCGCGGATGAAGCACTCGAAATTATCCGGCATGGCATGAGCCCAGCGCATGATATTCTGATTTTGATCTCCGGCGGCGATGATTCTGATGCCGGTGAATGCGGAACGCAGAAAGTGATAATGGATTGGTGTGACATCCTGAAATTCATCTGCCAGAATGCAGCAGTAAGTTGATTTGAGCAGAGCCTGTAATTGCGGATTCAACCGGACGAGCAATTCTGCCAGAGCGGTGATCATGGGGAAATCCAGCCGTGACGGATGTTGTTTCAGACAATATTGCCACATGTAAAAGCCGATGTCATTTTTGCATTTTCCGCTCCATGAAATATTTTCCGGCAGCGGGGAATTGGTCATGAAATTGTAACAGAAATCCCGCAGCGGCAGTTCTTCAATATCATCGGCCGGAAAAATTTGTCCGGCGGCGGCATAGAATTTATCCTTGATCGTGAGCGGTTCAAAAAGCTCCTCATCGATGGAGTAATTTATCTCCGGCTGCCAGAATTCAGGCAGCAGATGATGGAAGCGGTCGAGCAATTCTTTGGCAAAAGAGTCGATCGTGAAAGATTCAAAGCGGTCTTCCTCCTCCGGGGTAAGCCGGTTATTCATCCGCTGTTGAATATCATTTGCTCCGTGCCGCTTGAAACTCAAAGCCAGAACTTTCCGTTTGTCGCACGGCAAAGCTGTGTGGATCATGGAAACGGCATAATCTGCCAGAATTCCGGTTTTTCCGGTGCCGGGGCCGCCGGTAATAAGCAAGTGGTCAGATTCTGAATTATTCATCCTGTTACCTGCGAATTTTCGAGTATTTCAATTGATCGGTCAATGAGTTTACGGCAGACTGCCGGAATTTTCTGCTGTAAGATTTCCTGCGGTATTTGCGTCAGGATCCTACGGTGGGTGATCAGACAACCGTCTTTGCCTGCCGTATCATATTCCGGAAACGATTTTGAAATGATTTCATCCAGATTTCCGGGGAATACGAAATAAGTCTGCCGGTAAATGGCAAACCATTGCAGCCACAGTTCTTGAGTTTCCGCATGGGATAGTGCCGCGGCAATATCTCCGGGGGCAACCGGTGAACCATCCATATCTTCCGGCAGCGGGAGCCCTGAAATTTTTCCCTGTTCCATCAAAGTTGCGATACCGGATGTGTATCCATCCGGATCAAGGCAGCGCAGTTCAAAAAGTGACAATACCGGGATCTGCAAATTCCGGCAGAGAAGCCGGATATGTCCGGTATAATCCAATGGAAACGGCAGAATGACCACTTTATTTTCTTTCCAGTCTGCTCCGTAAGCTCTGCTGAAAACCGGCAACACCTCTGCGGCACTGCTGCAATTGCTTAAAACGACCAGCCGTGCCTGATATATTTCCGGAAAATCGGTCAGCAGCTGCCGGATGTAGTATGTCGAATCAGTTTGTGGCGGCAGGAAAGAGGATAATTTAAGCATCGGCAGATCACCATTGGCAAATTGTATCATTTCCGGAGCAACACCGGAAAGAATTTCTTTTGCGCAACTGGCAATGAGTATCTGGGAATTTTCTTTTGCGCAGTTGATGAATCTTATCAGCTCGGGCAGTTGAGACAAGGTAAGTTCTCTTTCCGGTTCATCCATGATATAGAGCGGGAAAAATGTTTCCGGCATTTCCGGCAAAGTGGCGGTGAAAATATCTTTTGTCAACCGGATTATGCGGATATGATTCCAAAAATCAGCACAGATGGAAATATTTTCTTCCGGAATCCAGTATCTTTTTATGGAGATATTGCCATCTTTCAGACTGGCGGAAAGTTTGAGGATGGAAAAAATTTCACCATCCGGGGAAATTTGAAGCAGATGAAAAAGTTCCGGAATACAGCAGGCATCCGGCATGGTGTGGCTGACGGTGGAAAAAGTTATGCATGCAGAAATTTCCAGAACCGCCTCACTCTGACTTCCTGCGGAAGCGGCAAAATCTTCCGCATGAAGCGGCGCACGGTTGAAAAGCACTTCCAATGCCCGGAATACTGCCTTTATCAGGTTGTCATTTTTTCCGGTAAAAATATTTTTCTTATCCAGTTGAATGACCGTTTTTCCCTGCGGCAGATCCGGGAATCCGGTGATTGCCAAACTTTTTATCTGCATCGGTGATTTTATTTTCCGGTAATGTTCCAAATGTTGTGAAACTGGTATATCAAGTTATATGCGGCACTTTTCCGTCACATACAAAATATACCATGGCTGGTTGGATTTGTCAACTTTCCTGATAAGGTTTGACCGCACCCGGTGAAGATAGCGCAAGGAGCAACGCACTGATTTACCGCCGGATCACTTCGCAGCCGTCAGGGAAAGCATGATAACCCACCTTGCAATTGCGCGGGATGGTGATACTGGTCAAACTCCTGCACCACGAAAAGGCGAAATCACCAATCGAAGTAACGCTGTCAGGGATGGTGACACTTTTCAAACTGTAACAACCGTCAAAGGTGTAGTTTCCAATAGTGGTTACGCTATCAGGGATGGTGACACTGGTCAAACTCGAGCAACCGTTAAAGGTGTAGTTTCCAATAGTGGTTACGCTATCAGGGATGGTGATACTGGTCAAACTCGAGCAACCGTAAAATGCGTAATCCCCAATGTATGTAACTCTGTCCGGGATGGTGACACTGGTCAAACTTGAGCAACTGGAAAATGCCCGATCCCCAATGTATGTAACTCTGTCCGGGATGGTGATACTGGTCAAACTTGAGCAATTGTAAAATGCCTCATGCCCAATCCTCCTAACACCATCCGGAATGGTGACACTGGTCAAACTCGAGCAACGGGAAAATGCACCATCCCCAATGCTCGTTACGCTGTCAGGGATGGTAAATACAGTGATGTCTTTATCGGTCACTTCAACCAGTTCCGTGCCATCCCAACTTAATTTACAACCACGCATATAGGGGAATGCCAAGAAAAGAGAAACTACTGCAATAATGATAACGCTGATTATAATAAAAAAACGCTTTCTGTTCCTGCGCTTGACGGCATCGCGGCGGGCTTCCTGAATGATCCGCTCCAAAGTTTCTGTCAATTCATTATCGGCAAATTCTTTTGCCAGCGACCATGACTGCTGTTGTTCAATACCGGCAATGCCCGAAAGCTGCTCTTCATTGCTTACATTGTTTTCTGCCATCAAACGGTAAAAATATGCCCAGCCGTTTTCCGGTTCAGCATCAAGAATTTTTTCACAGTACTCTTTGGCGGAAACAAAATCTCCGGAACGCAAAAAGAGTTTCGACCGGCGCAAAAACGGGTGATCTTTGCTCTTTACATCGCCGGAAACAACCGGTGCCGCCGGAGCAGCTGCCGCCGGAGCTACTGCCGCTGCCGGTGCCGGAGCAGTTTTATCCACCACCTTTTTTATCCCGTGGAGCAGATCCTGTATAAAGCCGATTTTCCCCATATCCTGCGCCTGAAACAGCGACAACGCTTCGGGAATATCGTAAGCATCCATATCACGATAGCAGGGAATGAGCAGTTTGCTTTTATCTTTTTTCATCAATGCCAGAAATCTGCTCCACTCATTGCGCACCCAGACAGCATCAAAATAATCTTTCTGTGATCCGATGACCAACATCACTTTGGCTGAATTGAGGGCGGCAAAAATATACGGCTCATACTGTTGACCGAGTTTGCTTTCCAGAGTAATGCGGGCAAAGAACACCTTGTATCCGGCATTGGTCAATTGATAATAGATCTCCTGCGCCGTCACCGAATCTTTAGTGCGCCGCCCATAGTTGTCACTCTCTTTATAACATATAAAAACGTCAAACGGAGTATCATTGCTTGAGATGGCAAGAATGCCTTTCTGGATTTCGGCAATGCGTTTGGCTTCCGCTTCATAAAGAGCTTTTTCGCTGTTTCCAGCCTTTTCCAGTGCCGTCAGATAGTTCTGATCGGCAAGGATCGATTCATAATGCACCCGGTGGCAGGTGGGAATGCGCTCACGGGAAACGGGGTCTTCCACATATTCAATACCGAATTTGGATATGACCAAGCCCCAGTATGCTTCGGCATCATCCGGATTTACTTCCACGATCTTTTCGTAAGCGGCAACCGCTTTGTCATACTCATTGATCCGCCGGAAGTGTTCAGCACGGTTGTAGAGTTGCTCCAATTGGTCACTGGAAAGTTTAGGAAACGTGGTCAATGTCCCGCAATATGGACAACTGCCGGAATACACCCCATCCGGCAAAGATAACTCCCCGCCGCACATTTTGCACAATATTTTTGCCATAAGTTCCCCTGCAATAAAAATAATCTTATTATCCGGTTAATATAGCACAGGTTTTTTTGTAATGCAAGTACTTGCATCGAAAATGCCTGATCAGAACATCCCGGATTTTTCACCGGAAAACAAAACACCCCGCAAATCATTCAACTTGCGGGGTGTATGTACTTGATCAGAAGTTGTCGGCGATGTAATCGATCGCATTGCGGAAGAATTTGACTCCGTCGCCCTCTTCCGGAAGCTTGCCGGTGGTGGCTTTTACCTCGGTCCAATCCGGAGCATTGTAGGGTGAAAGGAATGCTTCCGGGTGCGGCATCAAGCCGAAAACCCGACCGGTGGGATCACAGATGCCGGCGATGGAATTCAGCGAACCATTGGGATTCGCCGGAAATTCTGTGGCAAATGAACCATCGGCATTGGCATAACGTACCGCCACCAGATTGCGGCTTTCGATTTCAGCAAGCACTTTGGCATCGGCAACGAATTTTCCTTCGCCGTGACGCAGCGGCAGACGCACCATGTCGATACCTTTGGTAAAGACACAGGGGGAAGCCGGATTGGCTTTCAGACGGCACCAGTCATCGCGGAACACGCCGGAATCATTGTGCGCCAGAGCCACGGTCTGGGTGAAGTAATCACCATCCAGTGCCGGAACCATGCCCAGACGGGTCAAGGTCTGGAAACCGTTGCAAATACCGATGACCAGTTTGCCGTCATCGACAAATTTCTGCAGCTGATCACGCAAATTGAATTTCACCCGGTTGGCGAAAACAGTTCCGCTGCCGAGGTGGTCGCCGAATGAAAAGCCGCCGATGAAGGTAAGGAAATGGTATTTTTCCAGAGTTTCCTTGCCGGCGAGCAGATCGTTGAGGTGGATAAGTTCCGGAGTGCTTCCGGCAAGACGGCACGCAGCGGCGGTCTCTTTTTCGCAATTCAGACCGAAGCCGGTGATGACCAGAGTTTTGATGTCAGATTTCTTCATCATTTATCTCCAAGTTTTATGTGTGATAATCTGCATTGATTTTTACATATTCGTAAGAAAGGTCGCTCGCCCAGACCCAGTATTCAGCATCGCCGTCATGGAAATCACAGGTGATGGTGAATTCTTTCTCTTTGACCGTCGCCAGCAGATCTTCTTCCGGAGTTCCGGCATCGCCGCCGTTTCTGACCACCGGGATGTCACCGAAATAGACATCACATTTGGCATCGTCAAATTCAGCACCGGAATATCCGAGAGCGGCAACCACCCGACCCCAGTTCGGATCATTGCCGAACCATGCGGTTTTGCAGAGCAGAGAATTGCCGACCGCTTCGGCGGCTTTTCTGGCATCTTCTTTTGAGCGGGCATTGATAACTTTCACTTCCACAAATTTGGTCGCGCCTTCTCCATCGACGACCATGCGTCTGGCAAGATTCTGCATAACCGTCAGCAGAGCTTCGGCAAAGGCGGCTTCCTCCTCTGAATCCGGAGCGATTTGTACACCGGAAACGCCATTGGCAAGGATCAGCACCGTATCATTGGTACTCATATCACCGTCAACGGTGATGCGGTTGAATGAATCATCGGCATTCGCCGCAAGAATTTTTTGCAGCTGCGGTTTGGAAATTTCTGCATCAGTTGTGATGATACAGATCATCGTGGCGTGCGGCGTGGTCAGATGGGGATCGATCATACCCGCACCCTTGGTCATTGCTCCGATGGTGAAACTTTTACCATTGACCGCCACTTTGACTGCGGCGGCTTTGGGAACAGTATCAGTGGTCATGATCGCTTCGGCAGCGGTATTGCCGCCATCAGCGGAAAGGGCAGGGACGGCGAGGGCAACGCCTTTTTCGATCAGAGCCATATTCATCTGCACACCGATACGTCCGGTGGAAGCAACCGCCACAGCTTCCGGAGCGATATTCAACGCTCCTGCGGCAATTTCACAACTTTTCACTGCCGCCGCCATGCCGGGTTCCCCGGTACAGGCATTGGCATTGCCGCTGTTGATGATGACCGCCTGCAGTTTGTCATTTTCCAGCACCCGTTTGCGGCAGAGCCGGACGGGGGCGGCGGCAAATGTGCAACTGGTGAATACCCCGGCAAAGTCAGCGGGTTTTTCACTGAAAATCATCGCAAAATCCGGCGCGCCGGAACGTTTGAATCCAGCCGTCACTCCGGCGGCGAGAAATCCGGCAGCACTGGTCGGTGAACCGTTTTCAATAAACTCAAAACTCATCGATGCTTCCTCCAAATGTCGCTTTTACATTGATCGCAATACCGCCTCTGGGGCGGAATCTGCCGATGACTTCTGCTTTGCGCGGAGAACAGGTTTTGACCACGGCATCGAGCAGGGAGTTTACCGATTCTTCATGAAAGATATTGGCATTTCTGAAACTGTAGAGATAGAGTTTCAGTGATTTGCTTTCGATGCAGAGTTTGTCGGGGATGTAACGGACAGTGATATGTCCGAAATCCGGCTGTCCGGTGACCGGGCAGAGCGAGGTGTACTCGGGACAGTCAAACTCAATGACATAATCCCGGTCGGCATAAAGGTTGTCAAAGCACTCAAGCTTTGCTTCCTGCGGATGTTTGGGATAGTTCCGCTCGGAAGCTGAAAGCAAAGTCAGCTTGTCAAATCTTGTCTTGTTGCTTTTTTCCATAAAAAATACTCCGGAAAATAACTGTTATCTTCGCAAAAGATAATATAGCACTGTTTTGGAGCTCTTGCAAGGTTGAAAAAAAGAGCTTTTTGAGTTATATTATATAAAATGCCCTTTTATGGGGCTGAAAAACGTTTTTTAACAACTTCTGGAGGTTTATTCAGTCATGGAGCAGATGACCGGCGGGGATAGTTCCCGCCCTCCGTCTTGCACGGAAAAGGTGGCTTTTTCGATTTTTAAATATTTCCCCTACGGCGGATTGCAGCTGGATATGATGCGTATGGCGCGTGAATTCACCCGCCGCGGGATCGGGGTCGAGATATTCTGTATGGGATACGATGACCTTGAGCTGCCGCCGGGGATCACTTTCCGGGTGCTGGATGCCGGCGGCTGGAGCAATCATGCCCGGGCACGGCGTTTTGAAAAATTGCTGAAAGAATCTCTGGCAAAAGAAAAATTTATTGCTCATGTGGCATTCAACCGGCTTACTCCGGCAGATTGGTATTTTGCCGCAGATATGCCTTTTGTGGAGAGCGTACACCGCTCTTTCTGGGAAAAACTTTTACCCCGTTACCGTACCTTTGCCGCCATGGAAAAGGAGCTTTTTTCTCCGGAAAATTCTACACGCATACTGTGCATAACCAAAGCGCAGCAAAGAGATTTCCAGCGGCTTTACCATACGCAGGATGAGCGCATATCTCTGCTGCCGCCGGGGATTGATAAAAGTTTTTCCGGAGCCTTGAAGTTGCGGGAAAAAAGGTGGGAATTGCGCAATGATCTCGGTGTTTCCGAGGATGAAACGCTGTTGATCCAGGTCAGTTCAGCATTCCGTACCAAAGGGGTTGACCGTTCCATTGCGGCTCTGGCATCGCTGCCGGAACATATCAGGGAAAAGACCCGTCTGCTGGTGGTGGGTAAGGGGAATGTTGCTCCTTATGACAAACTGGCATGCCGGTACGGTGTGAGAAATCAGATCATCTTTGTCGGCGCAAGAAACGATGTGGCGGAGTTGATGGCGGCATCCGATCTGATGATCCATCCCGCCCGTAATGAAGCTGCCGGAGCGGTACTTCTGGAATCTCTTGCCTGCGGTACTCCGGTTTTATGCAGCAGCAATTGCGGATTTGCTCCGCTGGTCAAAGAAGCCGGCAGTCTGGTTCTGCCCCGGCTTTTCCGGCAGAAGATTTTGAACCGGACTTTGCTGGTGACTCTTTCCACTCCGGACAGATTGGCAAATTTGCAGATCGAAGCGGAAAATTACGGCAGGAACGGCGATTTTTACCGTCGGGCGGAATATGCCGTTGATCTTATTACAGGAAAGCAGGCAGATTGATGATAAAGAGTGATTTGCGTACTCCATTCGACCGGTTGTGGCGGGAAAAGGATATTTTTCAGGAAGTTTTTGCTCTGGAGGGTGAGGAGTTCCGCAATGTTAAAAACCGGCGGACATTCCGTATCGAAGTTGACGGAGAAGGTTTTTTTGTCAAAATCCACCGCGGGGTGGGCTGGAAAGAGATTTTCAAAAATCTTTTGCAATTCAAACTGCCGGTCACCGGAGCGGCAAATGAATACAATGCTCTGGAAAAACTTCACTCTATCGGAGTTGCCACCATGGAAACGGCTGCATTCGGAGAACGCAACAGCAATCCTGCGGCGAAAGAATCATTTCTTATCACCCGGGAATTGACCAATGTAATTTCTCTGGAAGAACTTTTTGCCAAAGAGAAAGTTTCCGGAGTGCAGAAACGCATTTTTATCCGTACTTTAGCAGAATCAGCCGGAAAGATGCACCGGGCGGGGATAAATCACCGTGATTGTTACATCTGCCACTATTTGTGGCACCGTGATCTGCCGGAATGCCGGTTGTCGGTGATCGATCTTCACCGGGCGCAGATCCGTAAAAAAGTTCCTTTCCGTTACCATGTCAAAGATGTTGCCGGTCTGCTTTTTTCCTCTTTTGACATACCTTTGAGCAGACGTGATGTGTGGCGTTTTATCCACTGTTATGCACAACGTGATGTACGTCTTGAGCTTGCGGAAAACAGCAGGTTTTACCGTGCAGTTTATGCCGCGGCAGTAAAACTTTACCAGAAAGAACATAAATCGATGCCGGCGCATGATCCATTTGCCGGAAAATGAAACAGGAGAATTTTATGAGTCAAATCACTAAACTGGCTTGGCGCAAAGCTGATACCCCGGAAAATATTGCGGCAGCTTTGGAGGTTCTTGAAACGGAATATCCCATTTCCGAAGGGGGCAGAGGATTGAAACTTGCTTTCCGGCAGATCGAGGCGGAAGATACTGTCAGCCGGGTTCTGCGGAGCCGTGGGGAAGTTACTATCGAATACTCCACATTTCCGGCGGCGCTGCGCGGAGTCGGTTCAGCTCTTGCCAGACTGGATGGCGAGGAACATACCTCTTTCAAAAAACTCGGTATCATGCTGGATGTTTCCCGTAATATGGTAATGAAAGTCGAACACTTCAAAAAGTGGTTGCGCCGTCTGGCTTTGTGCGGCTGCAATGAAGTGCTGATTTACAGCGAAGACACTTACGAATTGGAAGATGAGCCGTTTTTCGGAGCTTACCGTGCGCCTTATACTCTGGAAGAATTGCAGGAAATGGATGCTTATGCCGCAACTTTGGGGATTGAATTGGTCGGCTGTATCCAGACTCTCGGGCATATGGAGCAGATACTTCAGCATAAACATTTCAACAAAGTATTTGATTCAGAGCGTATTTTGCTGGTGGATGCTCCGGAAACGGAGGAGCTTATCCGCAAGATGATCAGCTTCTGGAGCAAGGCGTTGCGCAGCCGCCGGATCCATGTCGGCATGGATGAGGCACATGGTCTGGGCAGGGGAGTTCATCAGACACTTCACGGTGCGGAAAATGAAACATCCATTATGAACCGTCACTTGAAACTGGTTTCTGCCATTTGTAAAGAAAATGGTCTTGCTCCCATGATCTGGTCTGATATGTATTTCCGCATGACCAATAAAGATCACAACTATTACGATTATACTTCACCGTTCCCTGCCGGATTGAAAAAAGAGATCGACCCGGATACCCAGCTGGTTTATTGGGATTATTACCACAAAGATGCCTCTGATTATCGCAAGATGATCCACCGTCACCGGGAACTTGGCAAAGATCCGGTGGTCGGTTCCGGTATCTGGACATGGGCAAGAATGTGGTATGATCACAAGCGGACAATGAATACAGCCATGCCGTGCATTGATGTCTGCCGTCAGGAAAAGATCACAGATCTTTTTTTCACTATGTGGGGGGATGATGGAGCGTATTGCAATTATGATTCCAGTCTGGCAGGTATCATCCGTTGTGCCGATCTTGCTTTCGGATGCCGGGATGAGAATGATACCGCCGACCGTTTTGAAGCGGTCTGTCATGCCGATTACGGTGCAAATATTGCTGCCGGTGATCTGCACCTTACACTGGATGATGATTTCTATACCGATTTCTATGTGATGCCTTCCATGATTTTGTGGGATGATCCGCTGCTGGGTAAATATTACGGCAGTTGCAAACGTGCCAATCCTGAATTTGATCTGATCTATCTGGATCAGCTGGATGATGTTCTCTGCCGGATCATGCCGTCTGCCGAAGATTGTGAAGCCGGTGACATCGGTTATGCTGTCGATCTGATCAAATTTCTTATCAAGAAACTTGAGCTGCGCGGAGCTTTGGAAGCCGCTTATGATCGCGGTGACCGTCTGGCTTTGCGGGAATTGGTCACGACTACGATCCCGGCTGCGATCGCCGCTTTGGTGGAAGTCGATGCCGGATTCCGCCGCAACTGGCTCAAATGTGCCAAAGCTCACGGTCTGGAGCGTATCCAGATCCGCAATGCCGGTCAGCTGGCACGATTGGAAGAGCTTTCCATCCGCATTCGTGAATATCTGGATGGAACTGTCGAAAGAATAGAGGAACTGGATGAACGTTTGCCCTATTCAGCCGAGCCGGAAATGATGAACCGTTATAAAGAGGTTTCCAGCGGATCATGGATAAACTGAATGATTTGATGAAACAATCGGAAGGCTTTTTCAACGCTGTTCCGGGGGAAAAAATAGTTTTTGCCGATGACCTTGTGCAGGCATTGAGTGCATATAAAACGGAAAAGACGGTGGTTTTTTCCGGAACTCATTATGCAAATGTGTTGAAAAATGCCGGATTTACCGTGTGGACAGGAGTCGAAGCCGAACCGGCAGCTGCTACAGTCAATGATATGGCAGAGTATTTGCGGAAAAATGATTTTGAAACAGTCATCGCCGTCGGCGGCGGCAGTGTGCTTGATGCTGCAAAAGCTGCTTTGTTGATGAAAGAAACCAATTGGGAGTTGGATGAACTTTTCGGAGTCAATAAATTCAGTTCTGCCCATCCGGAAAAAGTTCTGCGCCGCCTGATCGCTGTACCGACCACCAGCGGAACCGGTTCGGAAGCGACACCATACTCCAATATCGTCGTGCCTGAAGCCGGAGTCAAGCGGTTGATCGTTGAAGTTCAGAGTATTCCATCTGTTGCAGTTATTATTCCGGAACTGACCTTTTCCATGCCGGAAAAATTGACCCGTGCCACCGGTTGTGATGCTATGGCGCATTTGATCGAAGGATTTCTGAATGTCGGTGCCGACAAAAATTTTGCTCCTGTGAACAGTTGGGCAAAATGCGGTATCGCTCTGGCGGCACAGGCTTTGCCGCCGGCGATGAAAGGAAATGAAGCTGCCCGCAAAGCAATGGCATACGCTTCGTTGCTCGGCGGTATGACGATCCGTTATAAATCGACCGGTCTGCCACATTTGTGCAGTTTTTCGTGGTTCGGCAGGATCGCTCACGGGGATGCTGTGGCGATTTTGCTGCCGGAGTGCTGGAAATATTACCTCGCCAATCCGGCAGTGCAGGCGCGCACCATGGAATTGGCAGATATTTTCCCCGGGAGTTCTCCGGAAGAGGTCATAGCTTCCTATGAAAATTTTCTTGATCAGGTCGGAATGCCCGGCGGTTTATCAGCATGGAATGGCATCAACGCCGATTTGATCGAAAAAACTGCCCGTTCCGGGGGACAGAATAAAATGAAATTGGAGTTGGCTCCTCATCCGGTTCCGCTGGAAGAGAGCTATGATATTCTTCAGGCAATAATGAAATTAAGTTTGTGAGGTGAAGTGATGATCTATGTGATTGCCCGGATGGAACTGAATGAAGGCTGTAAAGATGCCATGCTCAAAGTTCTGGAGAAAACTGTTCCGCAGGTTTTGGCAGAAGAGGGTTGTATAATGTATACTCCCTGTCTGGAAGCGGATGAAGAAAATCAGGAAAAATATCTTACCATTGTGGAAGCCTGGAAAGACCGGGATGTCCATCGTGCGCATCTGGCAGCTCCCCATATGGCAGAATTCCGGGAAGCAGTTAAAGATTTGCGCAAAAACAGCAAAGTGGATATTGTTATGCCGGTGATGTAATGTAAAACCGGAAGTGGAACAACACTGCTGAATTGCCTGAAATGGTGGTTCAGCAGTTTTTATTTGCCGTAAAATGAGCGGTAATAATCGATCCAGACCTTGTCTGTTTTATCTGTTGAAGTTTCATTGAGATTGACAGAGTGCATCCCATGTGGTGAATGGATTTGCAATGTGCCATTCAAAAGTTTGCAAATGGCACTGTTTTTGGGGGAGAAAAGATTTCTTCCCATAAACGAGTCAGGGATTTCTCCGCCGATGAGGTAAAGCAGTGTCGGCGGCAAATCTATGCTTGAAGCATATTTTTTTGTGTCGATGGCAAGGAATATTTTCCGGTTCGGGGTGATGAAAATCAACGGGATCCTGCCGGGGGAAAAATCTGAACGCTTGGTGTAATTCTCTCCGTGGGTGGCAGTATGATCTGCCGTGACGATGATCAATGTACGGTCATTGTACAATTTTTCATCACTGATTATGGCGTTGATAAAGGTATTCAACTCGCGGTCAGTACTGTACAAAGCCTGTAAAAATGGCGTCGGAAAACGCTCTTCTTCTTCCGGTTTTAGAGGCGAATGGTGATATGGCGGGTGGGTGTCGATAGTGCTGATAAACGCTATAAATCGCTCGTGCGGAGTATTTTGAAGTTCCTGCAACACTCCGGAAAAAAGAGTTTTGTCCGAAAGTCCCCACTCATTTTCAACTCCGAAGTCATAAATTTTGAAAAATTCTTCTCTGAAAAACTGGGTATCCGGTGAGAACATTATTTTATAATCTTTTGAATTGTTGTCAAAATACCCGGGGGCTGAAGAGAAATAAAATGTGTGAAAACCACGTTTTTTTGCCTGGGTGAAAAGTGACGGCGGTGTAATATACCGGTCAAGTTCATAATCGACCCGGGAGAGCATCATGGCAGTCAGTCCCCAGGAGGTCGGCTGTGCTGCACAGAAATAGTTGTCCATGGAAATATACTTTTCCGACAACGCATCAAGATTCGGTGTGATCCCGGCAGGCATGGCGGGATTGTTTCTGCTCAGATAATCGTAATCCAGAGATTCCACAGCAATTACGATGATCCGGTCAAAGAGATCCAACCCGGAAGACTTTGGCACACCGACCGGATCAATGATTTCCATTTTTTCCAGTTCAGCCCGGCTTTCCGGCGGCAGGGGGATCGGGGTATGGTTGAATCTCCTGTATACATCGACGATCGTATCATGGGTCAGATTGAATACCAGCAACGGCAGGGGACGGACGGTAATAAAGTTTTCCGGAGAGTATTTTTTCAGGATATAGAATGTTATGTTGGAAGCTATCGACAACGCCAGAAAAACGGAAAACACGATCAGAGAACGCCGGGAAAGTTTTCTTGAACTTTTTCCGGCTGTTCGCCAGGTTACAGTGCAACAGTAGATTATTCCGCCGATGATGATCAGTAACAGCGGCAGCATCCAGAAAAGATAATGTTTGCCGAGAACAGCCTGCAATGCCTCCTGATTTGTATGTTTGAAAAGCAGTTTCAGCGAAGAATAATCCATCGGCATAAATGTTTCTTTATACATTATGATCGCTGAAAAACGCAGGAAAATATTGGCGAAAGAACTGAGTATTGCTGCCAGAGCAAAAAATCTGTTCCGGAAGATCAGTGCCGGAATGAATAATGCCATCGGGATCAACTCATCACCGAAAAGCATCCATGGGAAACTGGAATCCATTTCTGTTGAGCTTACAGAAAACATCACAAGTGACAGAATGCACGATGTGAATGTCAAACCCAGCATGATCAGAATAGATGAACTGCGGGCAAGAAAAAACTTCAGTTTCATATTCAAAAAGGGGACCCCAAAATATCTTATATTACAATGGACTATAATATAATACCGATATTTGAAAATGCAAGTTTTTATTATATAAAACTTCTTGTATTGACAGGAAAAGAGTATATATTATAATTACAGTTGATTGAAGTATTAACCGGGATGAAAAATGAAAAGCGGAATAACTGTAGACAGAGCAATATGCACCGGATGCGGTCAATGTGTCAAAGATTGCATGGTCAAAGCGATCGTAATGGAAAATAATGTTCCGGTAATGGCTGCGGACGGAGCGAAATTGTGCTTCAATTGTCAGCACTGTCTGACGGTATGCCCTGCCGGAGCGTTGAGTGTGAATGGCATTTCTCCGGATGATTGTCCGGCAAACGGGGCATTACCGGCTCCGGAGATGATGAAAAATCTGATCCGTCAGCGGCGCAGTGTGCGTCAATTCAAATCAGAGGAACTTGATCAGAAAATGCTTGATTTTCTGATTGATTCATTGCACTGGACTCCAACCGGATGCAACGATCACCGGCTGCGTTTCTTTGTTGCCGGAAAGAAGGAAATTTCTGAATTCCGCAAAATCACCGACCGTTATATGCGTTTTATGATAAAAAGCGGCTTGATGTCGCTGCTTGTTCCCCGTTACAAACGTTATTTCGATGATATTCTCAAAGGTGAAGATGTGATTTACCGCAATGCTCCGCATCTGATTCTGGTCATGTCGCCCAAAAAAGCTCCATGTGCCAAAAGTGATCCGGTCATTGCGTTGACTCAATTTGATCTGCTGGCGCAAAGCTGTGGTGTCGGAACATGCTGGTGCGGCTTTGCGGAACGTGCTTTCAAGGTCATTCCGGCGTTGCGGCGTATGATCGATTGTCCGAAAAATTATTATGTAGGAGCGGCAATGCTTTTCGGTACTCCGGCAATAAAATATCAGCGGGCGTCAAAGCCGGATAAATTTGACATAATCACCGGGATCAGACCGTAATCAATATGCGGTGAAATTCAGGAGGGTTTCTGATATGATAAATTGTATTTGCAATAAATGCAGAAGAAATTTTGAAATGACAGATGAATGGGCAGGCAGAGTGGTAACTTGTCCATTTTGCAGTAATCCGGTTCCGGTGGTCAAAGATGGTTATTATATTCAACCGGCAGCTTATCCACAGTCCGGTACCGCATCAGTGGTATTGGGAATATTAAGTCTGATATTCTGGCTGATACCGATTCTTGGCGGGCCGATCGCGATTGCGGGAATCATCGTATCCAGTCGTCAACGGAGTACCGGCGGGCTTGCCATGGGGATCATTGGATTGGTTCTGTCTGTAATAAATTTTGTCGTGAGCTTTTTTCTGGCAGTACGCGGCTACTTGTGACGGTGCATTAATCTGCTTTTGATGCAGTGATTTCATTCATCGACCGTTTCATTTACAAGTTTGAAAATCACTGCCGGTGAAAAGCCGCGGTTTGCCATGAAGCGGAAAAGTTTTTCCCGTTTTTTACGCGGATCATTTTCTCTATACAGAGAACGCAGTTTGCCTTCCATTGCTCTGTGGGCAGCTTCCAATTCATCATCCGGGGAATCCGCAAGAAGTCCGGAAATTTTTTCACCATCCAATCCCCGCCTGAGAAGTTTCTGCCGGATCTGCCGCGCCCCGAAATTGCGCTGATGGAGATACTCAACGCAATCTTCGGTCAATTGTTCATCATCAAGATAATGACAACGCAGACATTCTGCAATCGCAGCATCGCACTCCTGATCAGAATATCCGGCTTTGCGGAGTTTTGCGAGCAACTCCAGCTCGCTTAACGGTCGTGCCGCCAGATAATCCATTGCCTTGGTCAGAGCGGATGGTTTTTCTTTGGGCATTGCTGTCAGATCTCCAGCACTTTCCGGACAAGTTCCTCTTTTTCAAGCAGTCCCAGCGAACCGGTCGGGGCGAGAGTTTCACTGAAACTCATCACATTATCCGGCGTTACTGCCGGGCCGCAGATTGCCAGCGGTACCGGAGTTGTGGTATGTTTGCGCAATTTGATCGGTACCGGATGATCCGGCAGTACGGCGAAATTACATTCTTTATCTTTCAGTGCTTCCATGATCGGGGCGACGATTTTGGCATCGAATTCTTCGATTGCGCGCAGTTTCAACTGCAGATCACCGAGGTGCGAACACTCATCTATCGCTTCAAGGTGGACATATACCAGATCGTTTTCTTCGACAGCCTTGATGGCAGCAGCCACTTTGCCGCTGTAGTTCGTATCAAGAAATCCGGTCGCTCCGGGAACATCGATCACCTGCATGCCGGTACATTTTCCCAAGCCTTTGATCACATCAACTGCGCTGATGACTGCTCCTTTGCGTCCGGCATAACGCTCTGAAAACATCTGCATTTTTGGACGGTATCCCGGACTCCACGGCCAAATCCAGTTGGCAGGATTTTTTCTGCCGGCATTGAGCGGATGGGCGGCGAGGAATTTTGCTGCTTTTGCCGAAAGATCTTCCAGAAACTTTACCGTATAAGCCGCTTGGACTGAATCATCCAACGGTTTCAAACGCAGCTGATCCACCGGAATATCCTGAGATGAATCAGGTTTCTGATAATCGACCTTATCGGAAAACTTTTTGCCGTGAAGTACCAGCAGATTGCGATAACTTACCCCGTGATGAAATGTCACATCCTCTGAATCAAATTCCGCTTTCAATGCCGCCATCAGCACTGCTGAATCTGCATCATCAAGATGACCTGCTGAATAATCACGCAACACATCATCATCTGAAACGTAAACTAAATTGCATCTCCATGCTACATCATCCGGGGCAAGTTCAATCCCCTGACTTGCTGCTTCGATGGGACCTCTGCCGGGATAATTTTTTTCGGGCTGGAATCCTAAAACAGACATGTTTGCCACATCGGAACTGGTCGGTAAACCATCCGGCAATGTCCGGAATGTACCACTGGCACCACGGGCGGCAATGGAGTCCATTGCCGGAGTTTTTGCATATTCAAGCGGGGTCTTGCCGTTCAATTCCGGCAACGGATCATCTGCCATGCCATCAGGCAGAAAAATAATGGCTTTACGAAACTCTTTCATAATCAGATCTTCAATGATGAAATTATTTGTACGGGTGTCATACCCGAAATTCTTACAACTTTATCCCGGCTGCATTCACCGCTTTTCAGCTCTATAGCTGATTTGGATAACTTCAATTCACCGGCGAGAAACTTCAACAGTGCGGCATTGGCTTTGCCATCGACCGGAGGAGCCTGCAAATCAATTTTGAGCGCATTGTTGAAAACACCGTTGACTTTGCTGCGCTTTGCTCCGGGATGGATATGCAGTTTCAGCAGGACACTTCCGCTGCTTTCCACCCGGAACATTTCACTTTCAGGCGTCGGCATGATCTTCCGCCGCTTCTGTTGTTTCCGCTGTTTCCACTGTTTCTTCCGGAGCGTTTCCGGCTGCGGCGGTTTCAATTGTTTCCGCTGTTTCTTCCGGCTGCGTCAACCCCAGCATTTCATTGATCTCATCAATGGAAATGGTCTCTTTTTCCAGCAGTGCTGCGGTAATCGTTTCCAGTTGATCCCGGTGTTCATTCAGGCAGTTTTTGGCAGCAGTGTATGCTTCATTGACCAACTCTCTGACGGCAAGATCGATCTCGCGTTCAGTTTCATTGGAAATACCATCCGGCGGCACTCCATCGATCCGCATGTGCGGATGATTGGTGAAATCACCCATTTTTACCGGACCGAGGTCGCTCATACCGAACTGGCAGACCATTTTGCGGGCAATATCAGTCAAGTGCTGAATATCTGCCGCCGCTCCGGTGGTAATATCACCGAAAACTATCTCTTCGGCAGCTCTGCCGCCCAGAGACATTGCCATCATCGCTTTCAATTCAAGCTTGCTTTTGGTGTAGGTATCCTCTTTAGGCATCATGAAAGTTGCACCGAGAGCGGATTGACCTCTGGGAATGATCGTGACCTTATGCACCGGTACACAATATTCATTGTGCAGAGCGACAAGGGTATGTCCGGCTTCATGGTAAGCTGTAAGTTTACGTTCCCGGTCATTGATCTTGCGGCTGCGCCGTTCTGCGCCGTAGCTGACTTTATCCCGGGCTTCTTCCATATCGCTGTGCGAAACTTCACTTTTATTTCTGCGTGCGGCAAGCAGAGCTGCTTCGTTGCAGAGGTTGGCAAGATCGGCACCGCTGAATCCCGGTGTGGTACGGGCGATAATATCCAGATTGACCGAATCATCCGCTTTGATTTTTTTGATATGCACTTCAAGGATCTGTTTTCTGCCGTTGATATCCGGCAGATCCATCACCACTTGGCGATCGAAGCGACCGGGACGGAGCAGGGCGGGATCAAGCACATCCGGACGGTTGGTCGCCGCCAGTACGATCACACCGTTGCGGCTTTCAAGACCATCCATTTCAACGAGCATTGCGTTGGGGGTCTGCTCACGTTCATCGTGACCGCCGCCCCATCCGGAAAAGCGGGAACGGCCCACGGCATCGATTTCGTCAATGAAGATCAGGCACGGAGTATTTTTTCTTGCCTGCTCAAACATATCACGGACACGGCTTGCACCGACACCGACAAACATTTCCACAAAGTCGGAACCGCTGATCGAGAAAAACGGCACACCCGCTTCGCAGGCAACCGCTTTGGCCAGCAATGTTTTGCCGGTGCCGGGTTCGCCGACCAGCAGACAGCCTTTCGGGATCTTGCCGCCGAGCAGCTGGAATTTGAGCGGGTCCCGGAGAAATTCCACGATCTCCTGGATCTCTTCTTTGGCTTCATCGGCCCCGGCCACATCATCGAATCTGACATTCAATTTATCCGGCGGGATCATCCGGGCTTTGCTTTTGCCGAAATCCATGGCCCCGCGCCCGGCCATCCGCATCTGGCGGGCCGTGAAAATGTAGATGACGATCAGGATCAGGACCACCGGCAGAATGGAGATCAGCAGGGCCCACCAGTTGTCATTGTCCGAATCGACCGAAACCCGGGTCCGGGACAGCAGTTCCGCCAGTCGCGGGGTGTTGAGTACCCGGGTGGTGTAGGAGAGCGTTTCCTCCGGCGCACCGGCTTCGGGAGCCGGGGTGTATTTGCCGGTGATCTCCAGCACATCGGAGCCTCTGGCAATGATCACTGCCGTCTGGATGCGGTTCTGGAGAAGTTCGGTTTCAAAGCGGGTCTGGTCGAATTCCACCTCTTTGTCCGGTGTTAAGCCGCGGAAAAGCAGAAGCGATCCGAGCAGGATGAAGATCATGAGCCAGACCAGTACGGAACGGCCCATGCGGGGTTGTTTTTCTTTCAAATCGTCAGCCATAAATATAATTGCTCCATAAGTAATGCAGACAGCAGACAAACGGGTACACCCGTCCTGCCGGATGAATCGTCAACGGGGGCGCGAAAGATCCGTCAAATGTTGAGTACAGCCGCGGCAACCAGCCCGACCATGGCCAACAAAGCGAGTGCCAGAATGGCGATGATGCCGTAGAGCATCAGGG
>JAZSIZ010000031.1:0-7712 GCA_045534015.1 Victivallaceae bacterium
ACAACAAGATCAGATGGCTGATCAAACAGGCTTATGGCTTCAGAGATCGTGAGTACTTCAAGTTAAAAATCTATCAACTGCCGGAAATTTCAAGCGAGAAATCTATATGAGTTTATGTCATAAACCGTCGAAGAGGCATAAAAATGGCGGAGAGAGAGGGATTCGAACCCTCGGATAGTTGCCCATCACCACATTTCCAATGTGGCGCCTTCGACCACTCGACCATCTCTCCGCTTATAGCGATGAAATATAATATAGCCCATGATTAAAAAAATACAAGCTCTTTTTAAAGAAAAAACCGCAGTTTTTTTGCGACAGAAGGAGCAAACTTGAAAATATCCGGTAACAATGCTATATTAAAACATGTCTTAATCAAGGAGAATAGATCATGAAAAAACTGTTTTTATCAGGTGCTTTGCTTCTTTTGATCGCCGGTTGCGCCAGTACCGACCGCATGGTGCGGATGTCCGGCGGGGTCTTCGATGAATATTCCGCTCCCAAAAGTTCCCGTCTGCGCTCTCAAAAATATCAGAAAGTTTCCCGTGAACTTTCCAGTGTCAGCCGTGCAAATAAAGCCGCCGTTGCCGGGATGGACGATACCTTGATAAATATCTGGCCGTTCTTTTTCCGTTCCAATGAATACTGGAGTGCATTGTGGCCGCTGATCGATAAAGATCCTTACGGTTTTGCTTTCCGTCCGTTTTACAATCATGAAGGCGATGATTACAGTATTCTCTTTCCGCTTTCGGCGTGGAATCCGGAATCCAAAAGCGGCTGGGTGACACTCTTTGCCTGGACTCCGACATCTTTCGGCTTTATCCCGTTGACCTGGCAGTGGAAAGAGGGCAGTTCCGGCGGAGCATATTACACGCCGTTATTCTTTTACAGCTATGACGATGATCCTATCAGATATACAGTTTATCCGAATGGCAAAGTAAACTCAAAATGGTCACAGGAAGAACTTGATCTATTCTGCTTTCTGATCTACTACGGCAAAGAAAAAATCGTTTCAGAGGGCAACTGGGGCTGGCTCTACCGTCACTGGTGGAGCGATGAGCAGCAGGAAAATTTCAAAAATGAATGGAACTACCGTTTTCAGGGTAAAAAACCGTTTCCTGAAAATCGGTTGGCTCTGGAAAAATTCCGGCAGGAAGTTTTCAATACTCTTCCTCATGTAACGGAAAAAGGTTTCGGATTTTTCCCGCTCTGGCTGGGATGGACCCGGGATAACGGAACTTACAGCCACCGCTTTTTCCTCATTTCCGGAGTAGAAAAAAATAAACTGAGCTTTGAATTTGACATCCTCGGCAGCATCATCGCCTCTTATGAGAAACATTATTACAATGCCAATAACCGTCTCTTTAAGAGCAGAACTGATTTCGACTCATGGGTTCTGCTTTCCAGCTTCACCACCAGAGAAAATTACCGGAAGGATGATCCAACCTGGAAAAAATTCAACAAGCTTTTCAATCTGGTGTCATGGGGCAAACCTTTCAACCGGCAGAAACCTGCCATCGAAGATGCCTTGAAAGAGCTTGATCCGGCATTGAAACTGCCAGCCTCTGTGGTTGATGCCAATACTTACAATCTGTTCCTTGAAGATTTGTATAAAAATTATAAATTCCCCACTTACAAACAGTATGACGGAACGATCCTGCCGCTGGTCTGGTACAATATTGATGAAAGTGACAACTCTGCCAGCTGTGTTCTGCCGGTGCTTCTGACCAAATGGGGTTATGATAAAAACAGCAGTTACTTCAAATCGCTGCCGCTGATGACATTTATTGAAAAAACTCCGGCAAAAGAAAAAACCATCGTAATGACTCCGCTGGTTTACTACTCAAAAAGTTTCCATCGTGAAAGAAGCAAATATCCGGTATTCTCACGGGATACCAGAGATGTTCCGGAAAGCAGCTGCGTCGAATTGAACGACCGTTATGCCGCCTGCGGATTGTTTTACCGGGGCAGATTCGGCTTTAATGTCGTAAAAGAAGGTTTCGATGCCGAAACGGTGGAATCTTTGCGCAAAGCACTGTTTTCCATACCAATACAAATAAAATCCCTCAAACAGCGCGATGCTGACATTATCAGGGAAACCGGCGTCAATGACCGCTGGAACACCACCACTGAAATCGAAAGATTGCAGAAACTTATCCGTTATGAGGAGCTGAAAATCGCCAGAGCCGGACTTGTCAAAGATCAGAATGAATGCAAAGACGCAATCACCGCTGCACTGAAATACGCTGAAAAACTCGGCTTGGAAATGGATGTTGAAACTTTTTCCGATCCGGCGAAAGCCGATGCCGCGATGGCCGTTATGCTTGAAAAATGTACCGAACTGCGCTTCTATGAAGACATCGGCAACGGATTATTTTTCCACAAAGCAAAATATTACAACGGCGATAATCACTGGCACTTCATGCATATACTTGCCGGTGGTGAAAAGGTCGGCGAAAGAGAATCTTCACACATTCTGCATCTGCTCTACCGTTACCGCAAGGAGGGCAATCGCACGGAAAAAATCTATTTCCCATTCATCTCATCGGTGACAGATGGTGAAGATTCCCGGTTCAGTTTCATGTGGCGACTCTTTTCCATCGGCAAACGCAACGGCAGAACCGGAGGATATTTATTCTTCATTCCCTTCGGTTATGAATGGGATTGAGCTTACAGGCTCTTTCCGGCAGCGGGAAATCCCGATGATTTACTCCACCGGGTAAGCCTGTTTTGCTGATTTGGTAAGCTTCCACGGGCTGGTAAATTCCAGTGTCAGCGGCTTGCCCTGCTTGCCGAAATCCTCCACCGGGAAAACTTCAAATTTCAACTGTCTGCCCGGCATGAAAATATTTTCCGGCAGTTTCAGAGAAACCTCTCTTGCCCGGTGAGCTTCATAGCGGTAGAAATCAGCGATATATTCAACTTCTTTAAGCAGCGCATAGCTGCCATCAGCTTTCTTTTCCTGAATTTTCAACGTATACCCGAAAACCATCTGTGGGTGCCGGGCAGCAGGAAACAGCAAATAAGCAAAGCCGAAATCGTGACGGATCAGCAATTTTGCATCTGCCGGAAATTCCGGAGCAACAGCATCGGCATACCGTTTTGCCGCAGCTTTCTTTGCAGCTTCCCGGTCATACGGCACATCGACCACCCACAGATAATCCGGTTTGATCTCTTTTTTATCGTGAACATTATAACGGTGGATCTCCACCCGGTCATCGAAAACGTCGATCACCATCGCCTGCTGAACCTCTCTGGCAAAGGGGAGGATACACCCGCCGGCAACATTGAAAAAATTTCCGGAAACACAGCCGTAACTTAAAGTAGCCGTAGTCATAGCGGTAAATTCCCCCTGCCAGAAAGCACGCTCCCAATTCAAAGGAACATGGGAATGACCGGATAAGGAGATCACCTGCGGATAATTATTCAGCAATTCGCGGATATTTTTCTGCCCGCTGCGGCCGCTGCTGGCATTCATGGTCTGCCACGGCGGATAATGAGTCACCAGAAAAATCGGCTTTCTGCCATCACGGGCGACCGCTTCATCCAGTTTGATTTTGAGCTTTTCAAAAAGTTCCGGCGGACATTCACCTATTTTTTCCTGTGAAAGAGAAATGAAATCGTAACCGCCGACAACCTGACGGCAGGGATTTTCCCGGCTGATTTTCAAGCCATCTGCAATAGTAGTCCACATCTTATCAAACTCACCATCTTTGCCGATCCAGAAATCGTGATTTCCGCCGACGGCGACCTGTACGGGCAGTTTTCTCTTGAAATTGCGGTAGTAACTTGCCATATAAAGATCATAAACTTCCGGAAAGAAACGGTCGGCAAGATCTCCGGACATCACCAGAACATCCGGCTTGAAAGGAGCAAGGAAACGGAATGCCTTTTCCGTATTGATGATCCCCCAGTGGTTTTCTGAAACAGCCGCCTGGGCATCACCGGTCACTGCGATACGCAGATTCGGAGTCTCTTTGCAGACACAACCGGCACAGACAAGTGCCAGAACCGACAGCAATAAATTTTTCTTCATCTTTCTTTTTACTTTCGCTGTTATTCAAAATTTATACTGATTTTGGTAATTTTGATAATATAGTACCGGACAGATTAAAATTCAAGCCTCCCGCACAGCAACAGCAGCGATGCAGCATACAGAATTTTTCGGAAATATAAATTTTAATTATTGTCTCAATTTTTGTGAAAAATCTTTACTGCGGTGGCGCATCGTGGTCCTGCTCGGCAGGTTGCGGGGTGTCTCGCTGCTCCGTTGTCGCAGCTCAATCAACGCTTTTTTGAAAAAAGCTTGGCAAAAACCTGCCGGGCGGGTTGCCTGCTGTCGTGCACGCCTCGTTGGGCGTGCTTGATCGGGAACCCCTGTCCTCCAAAGCTTCAGCGACGGAGGATCGTCGCAAAACCCGACATTGTCGTACGCCTTGTCGCGGCGTAGCGTAAGCGAAGACGGATGCATCCACCGATAGAAAACAAACCGTGATTTGACAGTTGACAAATCGCTGTTTGGGAGATATGTTTCATACATTGAAAATTATGTTTTTTGCAAATTTATATTTCAGCTTCACAAAATTCGGGACATTACCAAATTTTACCGCACTTTGTTTTTCACTTCAAAAAGTATCGGATTCAACGGCTGTCACCGGTCTGATTGCGGAATTCTCCCGGAGTGCCGCCGGTATGTGATTTGAAGCGGCGGTAAAAAAGTTCCAGTGAGGAAAATCCGCACATTTCAGCAATCTGTTTGATCGGAATATCACTCCGGGATACGAGCAGTTCCTTTGCCATATCCACTTTCCTTTCCATAAGATATTTGTGCGGTGACGTGTGCAAATACTGCTGAAAAAGAGAATACAACCGTGATTCGCTCACCCCGGAATATCCGGCAACCGCAGCAATGGAAAAATCTGCCGCCGGATCGCTCCCCATAAAACGGCACGCCCGGCGTACCGCCCGCGGAAGCGGTGGTGTTTTAACCAGCTGCCTTGATAATGAACCAAGAGCATACAGCAGAACCAATTCATTATCCAATTCATCCCGGCGGGCAAAATTGAGCATATCTTCAGCAAATGTACTCAACTCCGGGAAAACACCCCAGTAATTCACCCTGGACACCGGACGATTCTCTCCCGGTTTTACCGCAAACGAAAGAACCAGACAACGGTACGGATCATTTTCCGGTGTGCGCCATACGGTATATTCCCCCGCCCGGTGCCAGAAAATCGTTCCCCGTCTGCCGACTTTGCAGCCGTATTCCGGATGGTATACCTCACCGGCAGTGATAATTTCGATCAATTCCGTTCCCTCCGGAATCATATAAGGCTTTATCGATGTGCGCGGTGCGCTGAAAAATGAACAGCGCAAAAGTTTTTCATAATGGTGAAAAAAACGTTTTTCCGGCATAATATACAATACTTTCAGTTAAATAACAGTAGTTTCAGTCAATTGTAAATATACAATACTGCAACTATATTAAAAATGCAAGCGGAAAAATATCCGCATAAAAAAACAAAGGGAGAAAAATCATGAAAAAAATCGCACTCCAACTGTATTCAGTAAGAGAATACGCCAAAAAAGATTTTACCGGTACGCTGAAAAAAGTTGCCGACATCGGTTTTGCCGCCGTGGAACCTGCCGGTTTCTGGAATATCCGCCCTTCTGAATTCAAAAAAATCGTCAATGATCTCGGCATGGAAGTCTGCTCATCCCACTCCCCATGGGCACGAACCCCGGATAATCTGGGCGAAGCAATGGATCTTGCCGATGACCTCGGATTGAAAACCATCGTCTGCGGTTACGGCCCTGCTGATTTTGCCGATATGGATTCCATCAAACGCAGTGCCGACAACACCAACGCCATGCTGGAAGTCCTCAAATCAAATGGATACAACATGATGCAGCACAACCATTACTGGGAATTTGAACGGCAGGACGGCACGATCAAATATGATATTTACCGTCAGTTCTGTCCGGATGTCAAATTTCAGCTCGATTGCTACTGGTCAACCAATAAAGGCACAGAAAATGCCGTCGATATGATGAAAAAATATCTGGACAACCTCGTTTCCATCCACATGAAAGACGGTGTCTGCAAACAAATCGCCAATGTGGACGGCATGAAAAACGGACTTCTGGACTGCAAAATAGAATTGCTTCCGCTCGGTAGCGGAGATCTGCCCATCCCAGAATTGATCAAACTTGTTCCGGAACACATTGAACACATCATCGTGGAACTTGATTACTGCGATATCGAAATGTTTGAAGCTCTCAAACGCAGTTACGCTTATCTGAAATCCACCGGACTTTGCACCGGCAACAAGTAACAGGAGAATTTTACCATGAAAAGAACCGGTATCGGTATCGTAGGCTGCGGAATGATCTCCGGAGCCTACTTCAAAGCGGCTTCCCGTTTCCGCAATATTCAAGTAGTCGCATGCTGCGACACCCTCCTGGAAAGAGCGGAGGAAAAAGCAACTGAATTCAATTGCAAGGCAGTTTCATATCAGGAATTGCTCAATGATCCGGCGGTGGAGATCGTGCTGAATCTCACACCTCCGGCAGCTCACTGTCAGGTGCTGACCGATGCACTCAATGCCGGAAAACACGCCTATACCGAAAAACCTTTCGGTGTGGATGATGCTGAAGTCCGGGCAGTCTGCCAATTGGCAAAAGAACGTAATCTGCGCCTCGGATGCGCCCCGGACACCTTCCTCGGCGGCGGTTTGCAGACTGCCAGAAAAGCTCTGGATGACAACTGGATCGGTAAAGTTTTAAGCGGTACTGCCATCGTTCAGGGCAGAGGACCGGAAAAATGGGGTCATGCACCGTTTTTCTACGATAAAGGTGCCGGTCCCATGCTCGATCTGGGGCCATACTATATCACTGCGCTGGTCTCTTTGCTCGGTGCTGCCAAAAGCGTTACCGCCGTAACCACCAGAGGCAGTGATTTCCGTACTTTCGGCGATTCCATTGCTCCGCAGTATCAGGATAAATATCAGCCGTTTGACAAATATCCGGTCAATGTGGATACCCATCAGACCGGGATCATCGAATTTGAAAACGGCGCAGTTATCACGGTCATCGCCAGTTTCGATGTTCACCGCCATACTCACAGCCCCATAGAACTTTACGGCGATCAGGGTTCTTTGCTGATCCCCGATCCCAATACATTCGGCGGAGAAGTAAAAGTTTTCCGCCCGGGCATGGATGGCTTCCAGAATCTGCCGCTGCCCTTTATCTATCAGGAAAACAGCCGCAGTATCGGCATTGCAGATATGGCTAAAGCAATCACGGACAACCGCCCGCACCGGGCTTCTGCGGAACTTGCCCGCCATGTGATCGAAATAATGTTCGCCTTTGAAAAATCCAGTGCTGAAGGCAGAAAAGTTCTGATCTCCAGCCGCTGTGACCGCCCTGCCCCACTGCCGCTGGGCTTGTGTGACGGCGAATTGGATTGAGATAACTCCACACAAAAAAAGCATCGCAGAAAATTTACTGCGGTGCTTTTTTTCTACCGTAAAGCAGGAATATTTTTATTAATTATTTTTGTCCCAATTTTTGTGAAAAATCTTTACTGCGGTGGCGCATCGTGGTCAATCTCGCGCCTTGCTCCTGCGCCGCAGAGGTCGAATACAGTAGTATACTCCCTCTGCGTACTCGTCGCAAAACCCGACCTTGCCGCACGCCTTGTCGCGGCGTAGCGT
>JAZSIZ010000120.1:0-9799 GCA_045534015.1 Victivallaceae bacterium
CCCTCTGTCGCCAGAAAAGGCGGCAGAGGGTGACGAATTGCACCACATGAGCCGAACCACCACCACACACCGCATACCACAGGACAGTACCCCGCCCCCCGCCGAGCGGGGCGCAGGGGTGCAGGGGGCGGCGTTAGCCCCTGCAAAGAAAAAGAGCTGTCGGTTTGCAACAACCACTTTTATTTGTCGGCAAGTACCTGAAATCACGCTTCCACGCAGATCGCTCTGAAGCGGGGGAAGATGATTCCCGGAGCTTTGGTCAGCTTCACCAGCAGATCTCCACTTCCGGCAGGAATGACGATCTCCGCCCGGTTATCAGCATCGAAAGTCAATTGCATTTTGTCACCGTTATCCAGTTCGATACAGAAGTCGGAAGTTTCAGTGGTATCGCCGTAAATAACCAGCTTTGAACCGCGTTTGACATAGAATTTCAGATAACCGTTGGGGAATACGGTATTCCCGGCAAAGCGGAAAATTTCACCGTCATTGACCGTGGAGTGGGCGGCATGCATATAACGCTCAATACGCCACTCATCGGTGATACCGCCGGCGATCACGCAATCAATGGCATTGGCGGAATATTTTTTGCGCATGGCAAATTCCACATTGTACTCCATTTCCAGCAAACCGACAATGGCATAGAACGGATTGAGATAAATTTCCCGCACGCTGTTGGATTTACGGAAAAGCTTCTTCCCCAGACCGTTTTCAAAAAATTCTTTGCTGATCGCTTCACCGGAAAGATCACAACCGGCAAGGCGGTTCATTTCCGCTTTGGCAGCCGCAACGGCAGCTTTAAGTGCCGGAGCATCAACATTTCCGGCTTCCATATCATCAAAATAGGCGCAGATGCACTTGGTCAACTCATAAAATGCTCTGGTCGCAGTGGCAGCATTGCCCCACAGACGTTTTCTCCACTCCAATTCAAACTCAAAGCCGGGTTCCGGAGAAAGTTTATCAAGAATCGCATTGCCCCAGTCTGCGATTTCGACCGCCCGGCGCTTCTCTTCCAGAATAGCATCCCTGCCCGGAGTATTATTGTCAAAGAGGATCGACCAGACTTCTTTACCGTTTTTCAGCGATACACCATTCTTGAACAATGCGAAAATAAATCCGGCTTTCAAATATTTCAAAGTCTTTTGACTGGGGAACTGGTGGAAAATCACGTTGCCATCGACAAAGTTGTTCTTCTTGACCAATTCAAAACCCTTGATGTCAAGCTGACCGAAAATTTCTCTCTGATTTGCCGGAGCGTGTTTTTCCAGATACTCTTTTCTGATTTGATCCGCAGTGGCAGATTCATCGGTGATAGCCCTGGTGTAGGCGTAAAGATTCACCTCATAGCAGTCAAAGGTCTTGTTGCCGATACGGTCAAGACGAATGGCATAACGGTCAACATCTGCAGCCTGACCGTTGCGGACATACATGACGATATTATCCACATTTTCAGCCGGGAGCATACCGGCTCCGAGAAATTCCCCCAAACAGTCACACTCGGCTCCGAGCGTGGCACCGGGCTGTTTGCGCAGAAATGGATTGACCGGCAGGAACGGGTCAAAGTCATAAGGGGTGATTTTGGTTTCGATCTCAAAACTGTAATCTTTTGCCGCCTCTTTCGCTCCGGCAAGAATATCTTCATAATCCTGCGCAATAGAACCGAAAGAACGCAAAATGAAACGTTTCTGCCGTTTACCAAGTTCATCGGCAAAAATGCGGACAATGTGTTCCACAACTTTGCGCGGCGGATATTTCACCGGATTGGAGCTGTGAATGACTGAATAAGTTGCTTCGGTCAGAGTCAGCACCAGACCATCCAATTCCGGAACAGCCTCAAAAGAGGCAGAAATCTTATAACGCAGAAGCTCTTCATAAGCCTCACCGAGCAAATCAAATTCGCCATTGGCATCCAGCAAATGGGGCATATCCTGAAGCAATCCTTCCGGAACCATCGCTTCACGGTGCCAGTAAACCAGCGGTTTGTTGATAGAGTGGGCAAGATTGATAATCTCACGGAGCCTTTCCTTATTGGCAGCAATGCCCGCCTGATCGATGCTCTTTGCTGTATTGGGATATTTGGCATAGTCGGCAAGCCCATCCATACCACCGAGGTTGGTGTGGCAATCGGCACACAATTCAAAGCTGTCCACACGGTATTCGGCAGCTTTGGCGACAACTTGTTTCATGTACTCCACATCCAACGGGGTGGGGTGCATTAAACTCCAGGTGATTTCAGGTGTTTTACTCATTTTCAAAAATCCTTTTTTGGGTTATTTAAATTATCTTAATCGTTATATTCTTCACTTTCAATACCTTCTGCCGGGTGGACACCGACGACGATCTCCCCTTTCCACTCCCGCTTCAAAGCGGCAAGTTCAGCGGCACTGCCCCGCAGAATTTCTTCATGCAGTTTGGTTGCCTCGCGGATCACAGCCACTTTGGATCCGGGGGAAAGTTCTGCAAGTTCTTTGAGAGTTCTGCCGATACGGTAGGGAGATTCAAAGAAAAAACCGGTTCTGCCGTCATTCAGGATGCGGTTGAAAAATTTCCCGCGTTTTCCCGGTTTCACCGGAGCAAAGCCCCAGAAAGCAAATTTATCCACCGGCAACGCCGAAGCTGTAACTGAAAAAGTCAGTGCCGACACTCCGGGAATGACCACCGGTTCGATCCCGACTTCCAGAGCGGAGCGCACCAGCAGAAATCCGGGATCCGCCACCGAAGGTGTTCCGGCATCGGAAACCAGTGCCAGAGAGTGACCGTTTTTAACAAACTCAATAAGACTGGCAACTTTGCTGTGCTCATTGAATGCATGGCAGCTTTCCAGTTTGCCGTGAATATCAAAATGCGACAACAGCTGTCTGGTGTGCCGGGTATCTTCAGCTGCGATCAAATCAACTGACTTGAGGACATTCAATGCCCTCAGTGTGATATCTTCCAGATTGCCGATCGGAGTACTGACCAGAAAAAGTTTACCATCCATAAAAAATTTTGCCTCCCTGATACAAATTATATAATATAACACCATTTGGAGCGTATGCAAACTTGCACAGAACCTTTTGCTGTGTTATTTTATAAACATGTACAATAAAATCGGTATTATTTCAGAAAAAAAATGGTCAATCTGGTAAAATTCATTTCCGCATCCGGAGCTGCCTCCAGACGGCAGGCGGAGACACTTATACGCAGCGGTCAGGTCACTGTGGATGGCAGTATCATGCTCAATCCGGCACACCGGGTTTCCGGAGATGAAAATATCTGTCTGAACGGCAGAAAAATCGTCTGCACTGAAAAACGGTGGTACATTCTGCTTCATAAACCGAGGGGATATGTCTGTTCCAATGCCGACAGACATGCCGGAAAACTGGCGGTCGATCTTTTGCAGAGCATTCCAGCCAGACTGGTTTCAGCCGGCAGACTCGATAAAGAAAGCGAAGGAGCGATCATCTTTTCCAATGACGGTGAATTCATCAACTTCCTCACCCACCCCAGATATGGTGTGCTGAAACGGTACATTGTCCACACCGCAGGAAATATCGATGAAAACGATTTGCGCCGTATGGAAAACGGCATTGAAGATAATGGGGAAATGCTCAAAGCCGAAGCTGTCCGCCGGATCGGAAAAAATCGTTATGAATTTATACTCAATGAAGGAAAAAAACGGGAGATCCGCCGTCTTACCGCCGCGTGCGGTGCGCCGACAAAAAGATTGATCAGAGTGCAGATCGGCAAGGTTGAATTGTCTTCTCTGCCGGAAGGTGAATTCCGGGAACTTACAGAGGAGGAAGTCACCGGATTGCTGGAGGGCGGCAAATGAATGATTATCCGCAACTGAATGTAGCCTTGCCGGAAAAAGAGATTTTTCTGCGCCTGGGCGGACATCTGACTGTCACCAGACTTTCTGAAGCGGAAAAAATCCGGTTCAAGTCACTTTCTTTCAAAGCATTTGAACGGTGTTGCCCCCGGGGCAGATGGGAAATTTTTGAAGTGGCAAACGTAAATGAATACGGCATTTTGCTTCAGGATGGATTCACTGTAAAAAGCCGTGATTTTGCCGCACGCAACCCCGGGATCACCCATCTGTGGTGCGGAGCTGTCACTGTGGGCAAAGATGTTGTCGATTTACGGGACAATACCGCTAAAGTTTCAGAAAGTGCCGTCTTCGATGCCGTCGGTGCCGAGTGCGCCGACCGTGCCATGGATGTATTGCAGGAACTTGCCGGTCAATATTTGCGGCGGCAGGGATTGATCCTCTCCCCGCGCCGATACTCTCCGGGTTACGGAGATATGGCTCTGGAAATTCAGCAGTTTTTCTTTGAAAGACTGCATCTGAATGAATTGGATATGAGTTTGAGTGAAGCATTTTATATGATTCCGGAAAAATCCGTTACCGCTTTTGCCGGAATTAAAAAGGAGTTGTCATGAACAGAAGTGAATTTCAAAAGTTCTGCACCGGAAAATTCACGGTGCTTGACGGTGCCACCGGTACAGAATTGATCAAAAGAGGCATGCCTGCCGGAGTTTCTCCGGAATTGTGGGTCTGTGAACACCCCGAAAGCATCTGTGACATACATAACGCATATATCGCCGCCGGAAGCAATATCGTTTACGCTCCGACTTTCGGCGGCAACCGGATCAAACTGGCTGAATTCGGTCTGGAAAACCGGCTCTTTGAAATCGTTTCATCCCTCACTGCCATCGCAAAGAAAAATGCCGGTTCACGGGCATTGGTTTTCGGAGATATAGCCCCCACCGGAAGATTTGTTGAACCATTCGGCGATCTCCCCTTTGAAGAAGCCGTTTCCATCTTCAAAGAAGCGGCAAATGCAATGATTTCCGGCGGTGCAGATGGTTTTGCCATCGAAACCATGATGGATCTGCAGGAAGCCCGTGCTGCTCTGCTCGGGGTCAGAGAAGCAGCTCCGGATATGCCGGTGCTGGTCACCATGACCTTTGACCAAAGCGGTCGCACGTTGAGCGGTTCGACTCCGGAAGCGGCATTGATCACCTTGCAGGCTCTGGGTGCAGATGCTTTCGGCTGCAACTGCTCCACCGGTCCGGAAGAGATGGCTGAAAATATCGCCGCTATGCGCAAATATGCCAGAATCCCGCTCATTGCCAAACCCAATGCCGGATTACCCAGACTGGAAAACGGCAAAACCGTTTTTTCACTGGATGCCGCAAATTTCGGCAGCTACGCAAAACTTCTCACCGATGCCGGAGCCGGTATTCTCGGCGGCTGCTGCGGAACCACCCCTGATCACATCGCCGCCCTCGCCGCTGAATTGAAAAATATTCCCCCTGCCGCCGGAAAAAATATCCCGCATTGCAGCGTGGTCTCTTCCGCAACTGAAATCCGGCAGCTGGGTAAAAACTTTACCGTTATCGGCGAAAGGATCAACCCGACCGGAAAAAAAGCATTTCAGGCAGAGTTGCGGGAGGGTAAACTGGATATGATGATGGATTTCGCCATCCAGCAGAGTGCCGCCGGCGCACAGATACTTGATGTCAATATGGGCTTGAGCGGTATCAATGAGTGTGATATGATGCGTAAAGCGATCTGCCGTCTGGTAAAAAGCATCTCTCTGCCGTTATGCATCGATTCGACAGATCCGGCGACTGTGGAGGCGGCGTTACGGATCTATCCGGGCAGAGCATTGCTCAACAGCATTTCCGCCGAAAAGGAACGGTTGGAAAAAGTCCTGCCCATCGCCGCAAAGTACGGAGCATTCATCATCGCTCTGCCGCTTACCGACAACGGTATTCCGGAAACAGCCGCTGAAAGAATGGCTGTGGTGCAATCCATTATCAGCAAAGCTTCTGAATACGGTTACTCAACGGAGGATATTGCCGTGGATGCGCTGATCATGGCAGTTGCCTCTTCACCACAGGCGGCAAAAACCGCTCTGGAAGTAATAAGCATATGTTCGCAGAGCAATATCAACACGGTATGCGGTTTATCCAATGTCAGTTTCGGTCTGCCGGATCGCCCGCTGCTCAACCGGACTTTCCTCGGTCTTGCCATGGGTAACGGTCTGACCATGGCGATCGCCAATCCGCTTTTCACGGAATTGATGGCTATGGTCAAAGCCGGAGATGCCCTTTTGGATAAAGATCCGAAAATGGCTGATTACACCGCTTTTGCCGCCGGGAATGCAGTGGAAAAAAGCGTATCTGCCGCAATTGCCACTCCGGAAGAAGCAGTGAAAATGTGCATCCTGCGGGGCGATGATTCCGGAATAACCGCAAAAATCAACGAAGCTTTGCAAGCCGGTTCCACTCCGGAAAAACTGCTCAATGAAGTGCTGATCCCCGCCATTACGGAAGTCGGGGAAAGATATGAGAGAAAGGAGTTTTTCCTCAACCAGCTTACCGCCGGAGCTGAAGCGATGAGCAAAGCCGCAGCATTTCTGGAACCCATGCTGGTGAATAACGGCAGTCACACAGAAAAAAAGGTCAGATTCATCCTCGCCACCGTGCAGAAAGATATTCATGACATCGGCAAAAATATCGTGGCAGTGGTGCTTAAAAATTACGGCTTTGATGTGATCGATCTCGGGAAAGATGTCCCCCCGGAACTCATCATCGATACCGCAGTGAAAGAAAATGTCAGATTCGTGGGACTTTCCGCCCTGATGACCACCACCATGGGCAGCATGAAAGCCACCGTGGAATTGGCCCGCTCCCGCGGATTGCACGATATCAACTTCATCGTCGGCGGTGCCGTGGTGGATGAAAATTTCGCTGCAGAGATCGGTGCGGTCTACGCCGCCGATCCCATGGGTGCCGTCAATGCAGTAAGAAAAATTCTGGAAGAAAAATAAGTTCTTCAATACTCCGCCACGGTGAAATCAAGCGGAAAAGGGCAGATTTTTTTCAAAAGATTAGCCACCTCTAATTGAAAATCAGATTTTCCGGCATTATATTATAGCAAAAGATGAAAAATCCATAAAAATGGGGATACTTTTGTATATGGAACTGAATTCAGACAGCAAACTTCTCTCTCTGGCTGAACTTCCGGTCGGCACCAGAGCCACCATAAAAAAGATTTCGCCGGAATCCGGAGGACGCAAAAAATTTGCTGACATCGGTATTGTTCCAGGTTCGGAATTACTGATCGAGGCGCATTCACCATTCGGCGGACTCATCCGGGTGAAAGTGCTGGAAACCAGCATGGCACTGCACCGGAATGATGCTTCGGAAATCATCATGGAAAGAATGGAGGCGGCACATGCGTAAAAACTTCCGTATCGCACTTGCCGGAAACCCCAATTGCGGCAAAACATGTATTTTCAACTCGCTTACCGGAGCCAGACAGCATGTCGGCAACTATCCCGGCGTGACCGTGGAAAGTAAATCCGGTTCTTTCAATCTCGGCGATATTCAAATCGAATTGATCGACCTGCCGGGAGTTTACTCCCTTTCCAGCTCCTCCCCCGAAGAAGCGGTCGTTTTTGACGAATTGACCAAACCGGGGATCGATTTGATCGTCAATGTGATCGATTCGACCATTCCCCGGCGCAGTCTGTATCTGACCACCCAGCTGGCGGAATTGCACATCCCCATGCTGCTGGCATTCAACATGAGCGATGATGCCAGAAAAAAAGGCTTGGAATTTGATATTCCCAAACTGGAAAAATATTTCGGTTCACCCATCGTGCAGACCGTTGGCAATACCGTCAACGGAGTGAAGATCCTCAAGGATAAACTTACCGAAGCTTTGCAGAATCTGGAAAATCACGGCGTTCCCATGCTCTCTTACGGAGCTGATATCGATGAAACCATATCCATGGTTTCAAACCGGATCGATGAATTGGATATTGCCAGATACAAACATATCCCATCGCGCTTTTTCGCCATAAAACTTATGGAAAAAGACTCCTGCGTAATGCAGATAGCTGATTTCAAACCGGCATGGAGCGAAGTCAATGAACAGATCAAGCATCTGCGGGAAAAACACGCTATCGAAGCTGATACTTTTATGGCTGACCGCCGTTATGCCATGCTTGCCGGAGCGTGCCGGGATACCATTTCCAGCACACAGGAAAAACGACAGGAAATTTCCGACAGGATCGATCTGGTGATGACCAATAAATTTCTGGGGTTCCCGCTCTTTTTGCTCATCATGTACGCTACGTTCTGGTTCACTTTCACCTGTGCAGAGCCGCTGATGGGCGGAATCGAGGAATTTTTCAGCTGGCTGGCTGCCACCATCGGCAGATTCTGGCACGCTGATTCACTGCCGTTTTTACGCAGTCTGATCATCGACGGGATCATCTCCGGTGTCGGCGGAGTGATCGTATTTCTCCCCAATATCCTCTTTCTCTTTTTTGCCATAGCCATTCTGGAAGAATCCGGTTACATGTCACGGGCCGCATTTGTGATGGATGGGATCATGCGCCGTTTCGGGTTGCAGGGGAAATCTTTTGTTCCACTTGTTCTCGGTTTCGGATGTACCGTGCCGGCGATCATGGCGACCAGAACCATCGAATCTGAACGTGACCGCAAAATCACCATAATGGTGCTGCCGTTTATGAGCTGCGGCGCAAGACTGCCGATTTACGCCTTGATCATACCGGCATTTTTCGCTGAAAAATATCAGGCTTTCACTATGTGGCTCATCTATATCATCGGCGTACTGGTTGCCCTCGCCGGAGCCAAACTGATGAAATCAACATTGTTCAAGGGCGATGGCGAAGTCTACCTCATGGAACTTCCTCCGTACCGTATGCCGACACTGAAAAGTCTGATGTTCCACATGTGGGATCGCGGGAAAGCATATTTGCAGAAAGCCGGTACCATAATCCTCTTTACCAGCATCATCCTCTACATCTGCAACACTTATCCGGAAAAAAAGGTCTTTGACAAAGATTATGATGCAGCAATCGCCGAAGTGCAGAATGATGAGGCGGCGGTGACAGCTCTGGAAAATGAAAAAATGGCGGAAGAAATGGAATACACCATTTCCGGCAGAGTCGGCAAATTTCTCGAACCGGTTTTCCAACCAATCGGTTTTGATTGGCGGGTGACGACCTCCACCATCGGTGCCCTCGCGGCTAAAGAAGTTTTTGTCGCCCAGATGGGAATTCTTTACAGCGAAGGAGAAGCCGATGAAGGATCAGAAGGTTTGCGGGCGCAATTGCGCAGACACTACACACCGTTGCAGGCTTTCTGTATCATGCTTTTCTGTCTGCTTTCCATCCCCTGCCTTGCCACACTGGCGGTCATCAAACGGGAACTTAATTCATGGAAAATGGCATTCATCGAAGCCGGGGCACTCTTTGCGCTGGCGTATACGGCGACATTTATCGTCTATCAGGTGGGGATGTTTTTCAAGATCGGTATCGTTTGACAATACTCATTTTTCCCGGGGAGCTGTTGCAAAAGTGACGACTCCTTTTCTTTTTTTGCCGCGGATTGCCGCCGCCCCATGTGCCCCGCCCGCATGCAAACAGAACGCCTGCAGACTGCACGACCATCCCGCCCGCATGCAAACAGAACGCCCGCAGACTGCACGCTGCGGGGTGTGGGGTGCAACCCCACCAAGGGCGACAGCCCGCATTGTGCTGATGAGAATTTTTTGAGAATTTTTGAGAATTTTTGGGAATTTTTTGAGAATTTTTTGGGAATTTTTTGGGAAGCTTTGAGAAAACACAATCTCTCACAATCTCTCACAATCTCTCACAAATTCTCACCATCTCTCACCATCTCTCACCATCTCTCACCATCTCTCACCATCTCTCACCATCTCTCACCATCTCTCACCATCTCTCACCATCTCTCACCATCTCTCACCATCTCTCAC
>JAZSIZ010000169.1:0-17836 GCA_045534015.1 Victivallaceae bacterium
GCACGCTGCATCCACCGATAGAAAACAAACCGTGATTTGACAGTTGACAAATCGCTGCTTGTGTGATATGTTTCATGCATTACAAATTACGTTTTTTTGCAAATTTATATTTCAGTTTCACAAAATTCGGGACATTACCAATCTGCAATACAGGGAATAATGCAATTATGATCATCATCAAAACCAATAAAGGCGACATCAAACTGGAACTGGATGCCGCAGCTGCACCGGAAACTGTCAAAAACTTTCTTTCCTATGTGGAAGAAGGATTCTATAAAGAGACCATTTTCCACCGGGTCATCCCCGGCTTTATGATCCAGGGCGGAGGTTTCGATACCTCTTTCACCCAGAAAAAAACTCACGCTCCTGTCAAAAACGAAGCGATGAACCAGCTGCCCAACAAACGCGGAACCATTGCCATGGCGCGTACTGCGGTGGTTGATTCTGCCACCAGTCAGTTTTTCATCAATCTGGAAGATAACGACTTCCTGAACTTCAAAGCACCGCTTCCCCAGTATTACGGTTACTGCGTTTTCGGCAAAGTGACCGAAGGCATGGAAGTGGTAGATGCCATCGCCAAAGTTGAAACCGGTTCACGGGGAATGCATCAGGATGTACCGACTGAAAATGTGGTGATCCTCGATGTGATCTCTGAATAAGTTGCGACCTTGAAAAAACTCTGAAAAACCGTAATTGCCGGAGGATGATAGATGAGAAAAATCTGTTTGATTGCACTGGCACTGTCTATCTTTCTGCCGCTTCACGCCAGAAAGTTATACATTACCCGCCACGGACAAGTCGGTTTTCCGGAGTATCACGATCATGAAGTACGTGAAACTATGCTCACCCCTCTGGGGCAGGAGCAGGCTCATTTACTTGGCATTCACCTGAAAAATGTACAGAAATTCAATGGTACTATTCTGGTATCGCCCATTTTGCGCACAATTGAGACCGGCGTGATCATCGCTGATATTCTGGAAAAAAAAGTTATTCTGGAAACCGGTATTCAAGAGGTCAACCGTACTCATCATGTGAATGGGATGACCCTTGAACAGATAGAAAAGCGTTTTCACGGCAAATACATCCCCGGCAGAAATTTTTCCTGGCCATGGCGGGTAACCAATGAGAATCCGGAAATCTGGAGCAAACGTTACATCCGGGAGATGGATCGGATCTTCAAAGAATATTCCGGTGATCTGCTTTTGGTGACCCATGGCGGAGGAGTCTCTTCCATGGTCACAGAGCTTTGCCGCCGGGGTGATCTTGTCACCAGAGGGATTGGATACAATTGTTCGCTTTTCATCTTTGAACTTGATGAAAATGATCTGCCGGTAAGTGTGACTTATGTTATAAATTACATTCCCCGGGAAAAGATCACCAGTAATCACGCTTATCCCTTTGCCGGGAAATAATTACCATTACCTCCATCGAGTAAAAAACTTACAGTGCAAGCGGCAATAAAAAAAGGATGGGGCAAAATATATCAGCTTTTTTTGCAGGGAACTGTACTTTAACTTGCAATCTGCCAAGCCTTACAAACAGATTTACTTTAATCTGAAACAGGGGCTGTTGCAAAACCTCAAAAAAAGGTGAGCAACAGCCCCATAATATTTTTTCACAAAGCGTCGATCAAGGCACGACAACGGAGTGCCGCGACACCCCGCAACCTGCCGAGCAGGTTATTTCCAACCACCGGCATTGGTATCCGGTTTCTGGAAAAGATCGCAAAGTTCTTTTTTCTCTACGATACCGCCGGTTTCGTCAGCAGACGGGGGCGGTAATTCCCATTTCCCATCGGGGAATACCGGAGTAGCGAAGTTATTCTGCTCAATATTATGAGCTTTTTCCTGAAACTCCATACAGCTGCGGATACATCCTTTGGCACCGCAGACCGCAAAATATCCGGTATGGGAAAGGATCTGCTTGTAGAACGGGTTGACATAATTGCCCGGGAATTCCGGATTCTGTCTGCCCCAACCGCCCAGAGCGAGAGTGTAAGCAGTCTTATACGCCAACTCTTCGGACATATTGCTTTCGGTTATTTCCAGATTGAATCCGGGGAAGAAGCGTTTCATAAAGGGAGATGCCTTGTAGTTGATGCCGTGATGGGTAGCGGTGCATCTTCCCATGTGGACATCGCCCCATTCATACTCTTTATCATCAATATGGATCTTGATACTCGGGCGGTCACCGGGACGCGGGATCGCATTACCGGGACAATCGGGAACGCACTTCATGCACCGTTTGCAAAGAGTTTTGGGTTCGATCAGGGCATCGGGTTCCAATTCGGCATCGGTCAGGATCGTACCGATACGGACACGGGGACCGTAGACCGGATGGATAAAGACCTTTGACCAGCCAATCTCCCCCAGACCGCAGGCAACTGCGGCAATACGCACCTGAATATTGATTTCCGGCACGGGACGGTCGGGAGCAACCGGTTTTGGATCATTGGGATATGCTTCCGGCACACCGGGGTAGACCGGTACAGCTTCATAACCGTGATCCTCGATAAAGCGTGCCACCTCATAGGTCAGCATGGGACGGAAGAGGGTATTGAGGCGGTTGTAGCTGTAATAGGTGTAGTTGGGCCAGTAAGTTCCCGAAGTAATACCGCGGTAGGTACTGCGGGGGATGGGCTGGATAATTGAAATAACGCTTTTGCAATCCGGAAAAATATTTTTCGGGTGCATTCTTTCCGGAGCCTCGGCAAAACGTTCAATGGGAGCCACGCCGAGTATTTTGGTACCGCCGCCGCCGGCAGAAAGTTTATCAGCCAGATCTTTGAGCATCTGAGAAGTCAGTTTGACCTTTTCCATTATTTCACCTCATTGCATTTGGAGGAAAGTTTTTCAGCCCGGAAAGCGGTGGTGAATTTTCCGGAGATCAATCCGCGCTCTTCCAGTGAAGCCAGACAGGCTCTGCCGCAGGCGGCAGCGATCTTGTCTACAGTATGGAATCTGCCGAAACCGGTACGGATGGCACCGGAGGTACATTTACTGCACAGAGAATCATTCAAGGGACACGCTTTGGTACAGGCATCACAATTTTCACAGACATTGCGCTCAACGACCTCATCCGGAGTAAGTTCTTTATCGGTAATAAGCATGGCAAAACGCTGCAGAGTACCGAATTCCGGTGTGATGAATAAACCGTTTTTACCGGTTTCACCCAGACCGCAGAGTTTGGCGGCAAGCTGCCAATTGACATAGACGTTGGGAGCAGCTTTTCCCTCTTCCACCGGCGCACCGAGCGGGAATCCGGCAGCGGAATCAGAGTCATAACCGAACATCGGAACAGCTTCAAAGCCCTGATTTTCCATCCAGATGACCAGATCGTAGGTGCTTTTGGCAAGGAACTGATCTTCGAGCATATAAAATCCGAAATCGGTATATGATCCGGTAATGGCACTGCCGCTTTCCACACCCCGGACTGCTCCGCGGGGGATACGTCTGCCGATAACGATCATACTTTTACCCTGCGGGAAAATGTTGCGCGGATCATTCTGCGGAGCAACACCATCAAAACGGCTCAACGGGGCTATACCGACCAGATCGGCACCGAAACGGCGTGCCGCATTTTTCACATCAATGGCTTCCATGATTATTTCCCTTCAAATTTATCGGGGCATCTGCCGCCGTTGAATTGATTTCCGGATGAAAGCGGTGCGCCATCCAATCCGAGCTGCCAGACCGAGCGTTTGCGGAATTTTTCAGCGAAGCGGTTGCCGACTTTATCTTCCAGAGCGACCATACAGGCTCTGCCGCATGAAGCAGCACAGCGGTCAACCGGATCACTGCCTTCCGGAGTGGCAAATGCGCCATTCTGACATTTGGCACAAATGTTCATATCCGGAGAGTTGCCCTCTTTATATGCACCGAGCGGACACTCTTTGATACAGGCATCGCAATCTTTGCAGAAATCACATTCGATGATTTCGTCACCTTCCAGCTCAAGAGAGGTGAAAATAAAAGCGATCCGCTGGCGGTGTCCATACTCCGGAGTAAGGAAAAATCCGCCTTTACCGGTAGAACCCAGACCGGCGGCATGAGCATAAGCCTTGTAATCAGGTTCAAAAGCCTTGGCACAATCGCTGGAAACGGCGGCATTGGATTCGCCGGACAAAGCGCACCATGATGTCGGGACTTTGGCACCGTAACGGCATCCGAGCAGCGGAGCAGCTTCCGCACCGCTGTTTTCGATCAGACAGCACAGATCGTAAACCGTTTTGGGCAGGAACATCTTTTCCATCTGGTTCAGACCGAAAAATCCGTAAGTATTGTTGAAGCTGGTCCCCTCTTCGATACCCCGCAGTGTTCCACGCATGATCCGGTGTCCGATGGCGATAACGGAACGGGTGGCAGGTGCAAAGGTACGCGGATCGGAAATTTCCGGCATCCCATTGAACCTTTCCACCGGAGCGATGCCGACCAGATCGGCACCGAGCGCGCGGGCGGCCTCTTTGATTTCAGCAGAATTCATCTCTTTCTCCTGTGATTTTTCCGGAAGATCTCCCTGCGGCACCGCTGCCATTCACACTCAAATCTCCGCGATGTGAGCTTCAGGTATTCTTCCGGATCGCCATGCGGTATCAACTTGTACCGCAGGCGATCAAATATTGTTGATCAATTATTTTTCCATTGTCATGGAGATCAGTTTGCTGCACGCAAAAGCAGTTTCAATGATACTCCGTTTCTCTTCTTCATTGTCAAGCCTGCCGGGTGAAAGCATGATCCCCAGAGCCCCGGTTATCCGGTCATGTTTTTCAAAAAGCGGCACAGCCACTGCTCCGACATCCGGATGGGTACGCAACGCCCAGCCGCGGCGGCGGATAAGCATAAGTTCATCCTCAAAATCCATCCTGCGGTTTTGAAAATCCCCCGGAGCATTCCAATCGATCCGCTCCAGCAGTTCCTGACGGGCATCATCGGTCGCATACGCGGCACATACCTTGCCGCAGGCTGAATCAGTCGGCGGATGGAGCGTACCGATGACCACCGCATTGCTGTGGGATGAAAGAACCGGATATTCCACTGCGATGATCAGTGAATAACCGCAGTAAATGCGGGTGACATAGACCGGAGCATCCAGTTTTTCCACCAGCTGCCGCATGTAAGGCCGGGATAATTCCAGCAGACGCTCCTTGCGTAAACGGGCATTGGCGAGATTCAATATCTTCAAACTGACCCGGTATTTGCGGTTGGAAGCAAGCTGTTCTGCATAGCCGAGTTCGGTCAATGATTTCAGCAGCCGGCAGATATGACTGTTCGGCAGCTTGAAGTGTTCCGCAATCTCTTTGACCGATACAGCATCACCGCTGTCTGCAAGAAATTCCAGAACACGGAAACCATTGTGAAGAGTATTATTCATTTTACACAATATTCTATATTTTAGAATTTAACTCGTTGTTATTACACATTTTAATATAGCATGCTGCTTTTATTTTTGCAAGCGGTGCAAAGATATATTTTAAAATTTTCCGTTTTCATACCAAACCTCCGTTCCACTGTTTTCAAAGAAAATTTCTCCGGCATGCATCCGTGGGGTTTTCCGGGTTGCGAAAAAGCAGTTGTGGTGTTATATTATATGTTGAAGCACATTTTGTGCGTTAACAATTCCCAAAAGAAGGAGTTTTATTTTTATGAGCGCATCACACATCGTCCGTCCCGCCAATGGCGAATACATCGTCAATACCGCAGAAGGTCTGCAGGTTCCGGATAATCCGATCGTCAGTTTCATCGAGGGTGACGGGATCGGTCCTGATATTATGAAAGCTTCCATGTATATGTGGGACAGTGCCGTGAAAAAAGCTTACAACGGCAAAAAACAGATCGCCTGGCAGGAAGTTTATGCCGGTGAAAAAGCCAATGAAGTTTACAATGAAACCGTCTGGCTTCCCCGGGAAACCATCGATGAGATCCGCCGCTGCCTGATCGCCATCAAAGGGCCTCTGACCACTCCGATCGGCGGAGGTTTCCGTTCACTGAATGTGGCACTGCGTCAGGAACTTGACCTTTACGCCTGTGTCCGTCCGGTGCGCTACTTTGAAGGAGTTCCCTCACCGGTGAAAGCTCCGGAAAAAACCGATATGATCGTTTTCCGTGAAAATACCGAAGATATTTATGCCGGTATCGAATGGATGTCCGGCACTCCGGAAGCGGCGAAAGTCATCGAATTTCTCCAAAAGGAAATGGGAGTCAAAAAGATCCGTTTCCCCGAAACTTCCAGTATCGGCATCAAACCGGTTTCCATCGAGGGCAGTGAACGGCTCATCCGCGCAGCTCTGGATTATGCCATTGCCAACAAACGCCGCAGCGTGACCCTTGTCCACAAAGGCAACATCATGAAATTCACCGAAGGCGGATTCAAGAACTGGGGATATGAACTGGTCAAACGTGAATACGCCGACGTGGCAGTGGCTTACACTGACTGCAACGGAGTTGCCCCGGAAGGCAAAATTCTGGTCAAAGACTGTATTTGCGACGCCTTTTTGCAGCAGATCCTCACCCGTCCGGATGAGTATGATGTGATCGCCACTTTGAATCTGAATGGTGACTATGTTTCCGATGCCCTCGCCGCCTGTGTCGGCGGTATCGGTATCGCTCCGGGAGCAAATATCAACTACATCACCGGGCATGCGGTCTTTGAAGCAACTCACGGTACTGCGCCGAAATATGCCGGTATGGACAAGGTCAATCCCTGCAGTCTGGCTCTTTCCGGTGAAATGCTTCTGCGTCACCTCAACTGGCACGAAGCTGCTGATCTGCTGATCAAAGGCATCAGCGGTGCCATCGCCGACCGGATGATGACCTATGACCTCGCCCGTCTGACCGAAGGTGCCACTGAATTGAGCTGTTCCGGCTTTGCCAAAGCTGCTGTTGACAGGATGTGATAAAATAATGACACCGGCGGCATTTGCTTTCCGTTTGTTATTCTACCATGCGGGGGAAAACGGCTATCCGTCTCCCCCGGATGATGCTTTTCTGCGCCAGGTGGAAACTTTGCTTGACGGCAAAGATATACCGGAAAAGCTCAATCTGCTTGCCCGGGAAAGTGACCGGAAAAGTTTTCCGCTGCTTTTCAGCGGAAAGCTTTTTGATGCCTTTGCCGCCAATGGTGTCCTGCCGGAGGATTTTGCTTCATCCGGTGCTTCGGAAGAAGCCGGATTTCTGTTGAAAAACAGTGGTGCATTGATCGCTTATCTGAAAAATCTGATCCCGTCACTTACAGAAATGGAAAAAAGCTGTCTGCGTCCCCGGGCGGAAAAGCTGTTTGATTTCCTGCCGGAAACTTCCGGAAACAAAGCACAGCTGGTGGAATTTCTGACCAATGCCGATCCTTTCCGTTCCAGCCGGGTATTTTCCTGGAACTGCGGAAAATTTGTTCCGGTGTCACCATCTTCAGTAAAAAGTGTGGATAAATTTTTCGGTTTTCCCGGGGTCAGACTCGCGTTGCAGGAACATTTCCGCAACTTCAGTACCGGCAAAACCAGTCTGCCGCTGCTGATAAACAGCCTCCCCGGATACGGAAAAACCAGCATGGTGATCTCCTTTGCCCTCTCGGTACCCGATACGGTGGTCATCCTTGCAAATCAGGAGGCTCTGGAAAGTTCCTGGCACACCTTGATCACCACTCTTTCCCGCCGTCAGGATCACCGGTTCGTTCTCTTTTTTGATGACCTTGATCCCCGGGCGGTGGATTGGTACACATTCCGCACCAACGTGGGCGGAGCTTTTACGCCGCCGGAAAATATCATGCCGGTTCTGACGGCGAATTATGAATTTCCCGCCAGCATCCTTTCCCGCGGCAGACGGATAAGTTATCCGGTATTCGATGAGGAAAGATGTCTGGAAATGATCGAAGATTTCCTCGGGACATTCGGCATGAAAAATCCGCCGCGCAATATCGTATCTCTGATGGGAGCGGAATACACGGAAGAATTCGGACAGAAAAAATTCACCGAATTGTCCCCCCGTACACTGATGCGCCATCTGTCAGTTTACGAAAAAGACCGGCGCAAACGCAAACAGATAGTGGAACTTTCTTCCGGCGGCATGATCACCCGGCCGGATGCCGAACTTTTCTATGAATTCAACATCGAGCTGATGCGTTCACTTTACGGTGAAGAATACATTCAGCGTCTGCTCAAGGAGAGGTTGAGATCATTATGAAAAAGTTTCCAGCCAAATCGCGTCGCAATCCCCGTCTGGTACTGACGGTAACACTGGTGATCCTTTCACTGCTCATCATTGCATCATCCACATTCAATGTAGTACGTTATGCTCTGGGCAGATTTACCGACAGCTTTTTCTATCCTTATCTGAAAATTTCCACCCCGGATAAAAAACTTTCCGATACCTCGCTGCTGCTGGCAGATAAACACACTCTGGCAGCCAAAGTCGAAGAACTCGGAGAACTCAACCGGGAACTTGCATTGCAGGGCAATGCCGCCAAAGATCTGCTCGAAGAGAACCGCAAGCTCCGCAGTCTGCTTTCTCTCAACGGTAAAACCGCACCGCGCTATGTGACAGCCGGGATCATTTTGCGTGACCCGCTGCACTTCAAAGAAAGTTTCACCATCGATAAAGGTTCGCGGGACGGCATCGTTAAGGGAGCCGCCGTGATCGATGTCAACGAACAGGGAAATCTGATGCTGGTCGGAGTGGTTTATCAGACCTCTGCCAGAAGCAGTAAAATCATTACGGTAATGAATCCGGCACTGCGTATTTCCGGTATCATACCGGTAAATAAAGCTGTCGGATTCACCAATGCCGGCAAGGTAAAACCCGGTAAAGACCGGATCTCTTTCGGTATGCTGCCCGAAAGAGATGATTATATCCCCCAAATGGTCGTGAATACCACCGGTTTTGAAAACGGTATTCCCGCCGGGATCAGGATCGGTGAATTGTACACAGCATCTTTGAGCCATTCGCAGGAACAGGAGGATGTCAGTTGTGAATTGATCCCGGCTGTACAGTTTGAATCTTTACGTTTTGTTTCCGTGGCATTGATTCCGGCTGCTGCCGCACCGGAGGAACTGAAATGAAAATCTTTCTGACCGTCTGGATAACCGCGGTACTTACCGGATCGGAACTTATAACCGGAAATATGGGTTTGGCTCTTGGACTGCCGGTTTTCGGTGCGCTCTACTTTGCCGTGGCATTCTTTCCGGAATACGGCATCGCCGCCGCCGGGATCTCCGGGATCCTGCTGGATGCGGCATACGGCAGAACTTTACCATCCGCATCGGTACTGTATATCATCACGGTGGCTCTGGCGTCATATATGGTCACAAGGGGACAGCGTGAACATCTGCTTTCACCGCTGCTTTCCGGAGCATTGTGCGGATTGCTGATATTCACCGGCAATCTCTTAACTTCGGTGATCAGTCAGGATACATTTCCCGGACCGGATATATTCAGCACAGCGGTATTTCAAATTGCCGGCGGCGGTATATTCATGCTGCTACTGGTACTGCTCTTTGATGCGGTGAATCTGCGCTGTGATCTGCCCTGCTTTATCCCGGGAAAGAAAAAGAACAATCTGCCGGGAGAATCCGGAATATGAAAAATTCCCGCTATCGTGACGGTGTTGACGGAGGAATTCTCGATGATGACCGCTTCCGGATAATCATTCTGGGAGCAGTTTTTCTGCTGGCATTTTTCATTCTCGCTTTCCGGCTCGGCTTTCTTCAGCTGCACCATGGTGACGAACACCGGCAGCTGATCAACAAGCAATCTGAAAGATGGGTGCGCATTCCCGGGGTACGGGGAAATATATACTCTGCTGACGGCATGGTGCTCGCCGGCAACCGGCAAGCTTATGATCTGTTGTTTTTCCCGGGGGAAATGCATCAGGGCGGCAGAAAAAAAACTGCGGCATACATGTTCAGATGTGCCGGGGAGATCGCCCGGATCACCGGCAGGAAAGAATTCCCCTCCAAGGATGATTTCATCCGTCATCTGACCAGTATTCCCGGAGTACCGATGACTGTTTTCCGCGATCTTTCATCAAAAGAACTGGCTCTGACCTTTGAATTTATCCGCAAGGCAAGAGGCATCGACGTCCAGCCGTCACCGATACGGGTCTACCCGGCAGGAAACATGGCTCCCCATATTATCGGTTACACCCGCAGAGCGGATCCCTCCCGGGCGGATGACCGGGATGAATTCCGCAGATATTACAATCCGGATCTGTTGGGCAAAGGCGGTATCGAAGGAGCGTTTGACACTATTGATGCCGATGGACAATTGGGATTGAAAGCATTTCCCGGTCACTCCATAATCCAGGTCAACAACATCGGTTACGCCCACCGTGAATTGCTGGGCAAAAGCGATCCGATCCACGGCAATGATGTGATCCTCACCATCGACAGCCGCGCCCAGATGCTGGCAGAAGAACTCCTTGGCGACCTGACCGGAGCTTTTGTGGTGATCGATGCCGATAACGGCGACATCATCTGTGCGGCAACCGCTCCGCGTTATGATCTGGCAAAATTTTCCCCGCGGCTGGAACCGGAATATTATCAGCAATTGCTGGATGATCCGGAAAAACCATTGATCAACCGGGCATTTCAGGCGATCTATCCCCCCGGATCAACCATCAAACCGCTGATGTGTCTGGCATTTCTGCATGCCGGAATAAATCCGGATGAAGTGGTCTACTGCCCCGGGGAGATACATATCGGCAACACAGTTATAAGTTGTTCTGCCCACCGTTATTACGGCGATGACATGGATATGACCAAAGCTCTGGAAAAATCATGCAACACCTACATGATCCATCATGGCACTTCGATCGGTCTTGAAAAACTCCATGCAATGCTCAACGCCGCCGGATTCGGCAGAAAAACCGGTTTGCCGATCACGGAAAACAGCGGCGATCTGCCGTCAAATGAGTTGAAAATGCAGCGTTACAAAATGAAGTGGAATGTCTACGATACCGCCTTGTTGAGTATCGGTCAGGGAATAATTTCAGTCACTCCGCTCCAGCTGGCTCTTTACACAGCCGCCATTGCCAATGGCGGCAAAATATGGAAACCGCATCTGGTCAGGTGTGTCCGGGACAGCCGTGGTGTGGTCAGATATGAGGAAACTCCGGAGATCTCAAGCACGCTCGGTGTTTCCAAAGAACATCTGGCAGTGGTCAAAGAGGGTATGTTCAAAGTGGTGAACAGCAGCGGAGGATCCGGCAGAAACGCCCGGGTGAAAGAGTTGCAGATCTTCGGGAAAACCGGTACAGCAGAGATCGGCAGCAAAGATGCGATCCGCAATATCACCCATTTTATCGCCTTTGTCACTCATGAGGAGCGAACTTATGCCGTGGCAGTCACAGTTGAAGACGGCCGCTCCGGCGGACGCACCTGCGCTCCGCTGGTGGCAGAGTTTTTCAGGCGTTATTTACTGACTTCGCAAAAGTAAGCTTCTCTTTGCGGTATGCCCACTTGAGCAATAATCCGATACCGATGAGATTGATCACCCAGGTGACAGGGTAACTTATCATGATCGTTTCCAGTTCCGGATAGCGGATAAAGACAGTGGCAAGCCATATCACCCGCAAAGCGCAAACACAGAAAAGAGTGATCACCGTCGGAAACATCGAATATCCCATACCGCGCAATGCACCGGTCATCACCTCCATTGAAGCACAGATGAACAAAAGCGGCAAGGTACACCAGAATCTCCGGACACCGAATGCTATAACCTCCGGATTGGTATTGAAAATACTCAATAGTTTATCGCCGAATATCAGTAAATTGATGCTGACAAAAAGCGTACTGATCACCGCCAGCAGCAGACAGATGCCAATACTCTTTTTGATCCGGTCAAAATTTTTTGCTCCGTAATTCTGACCGACAAAACTTACCACCGCCTGACCGATGGCTCCCTGACAGACATAGCTGAACATTTCAAGTGTCCCGCCTGCAGTCACACCGGCGATGGCATAAGTACCGAAAGTATTGATCGAAGACTGGATGATGATATTGGAAAAAGAAAAACATGAAGACTGAAATCCGGCAGGCAGACCGATCCAGAGCAGTTCCCGCATATTTTTCCATTTGAAGCGCAGATTCTGCCATTTGAAACGGCACGGACCGCGCATTTTATACAATACCCGCAGCACCAGTATACCGGCGATCCCCTGCGAAATAACAGTCGCCGCCGCCACACCGGCAACATCCCAGTGAAATACGATAACGAAAAATAAATTGAGCAGCACATTGATGATCCCGGAGAACAGCAGGAAATAAAACGGCCGGATCGTATCTCCCATCGCCCGCAGGACGGCACTGCCGAAGTTGTAAAGCATCACCGCCGGCATACCGCCGAAATACACCCACATATAAAGCACCGCCATATCCAGCACATCATCCGGAGTCCCCATCAGCTGCAGCAACGGTCTGGCAAAGGCTATGCCGACCCCGGCGAGAAATGCTCCGCCGCCGAGACTGGTCATTATCGCAGTATGCACAGTTCGGGAAATATCTTTACGGTTCTGTTCGCCCAGATACCGTGCCACAAGCACATTGGTACCGATGGAAAGACCGATGAAAAGATTGATCAGCAGTGCAGTAAGTGACGCAGTTGCCCCCACTGCTGCCAGAGCCTGATCCTTATTTTCTGCCAGTCTGCCGACCACGATCAGATCGGCAGAGTGAAAAAACATCTGGAGTATTCCGGAAATGATAAGCGGAATAACAAAGCGGATTATCTGCCACAGTAACGGACCGTGACACATATCGATCTGATAAGAATTACGGCTGGAATAGCCGGTTATCTTTGCCATTTTTCAAAATTTCCCCGAAAAAAATTTTTGCGGCACTCCGCAGTTGAAGTGCCACAAAAGATAAGATACATCACAGATAAATCAAATTCAAGCTTTTTTCCGGAATATTCCGGCGAACTTCTGCCAAATATTCTTTTCACCTGCCGGACGGATGAAAAGGAAATAAAGTGCCGGGATCACATAAAGTGTCAGCAGTGAGGAAATGACCAGACCGCCGACTACACCGACACCGCAGCTTGAACGCAGTTCCGATCCCAGTCCGGTACCGAATGCCATCGGCAGCATACCTGCCACTGCGGCAATACTGGTCATCACGATCGGACGGAATTTCTCCCGTGAAGCCACCAGCATCGCCTGATACTTATCCATGCCACCGGAAATCAGCACGCTGCACTCATCCATGATCAGAATAGCGTTGTTCACCACGATACCGATCATCATCACGCCGCCCAGAAGTCCCATCATCGACATGGACATGCCGAAGCAGAAAAGCGTGGCATACATACCCAGAAATCCGAGCGGCACAGTGAACATGATCAAAAACGGTTTGATCCATGATTCCATGATACCGGCGATCAGCAAATAGGTCAGCAGTGCCGCCAGAGCGATCACCCGGAAAAATTCTTTGGCAGTCTCATTCATCATTTCCACATTACCGCTCATACGGACATCATATCCCGGCGGCAGTACGCTTTTGGCAGTATCCTCGATCTTTTTGGAAACCGGCCCCAGAGCCTGTCCGGGGGCAGTATTGGCATAGAGCCACATGGTACGCACCTTGTCGTAGCGGTTGATGACCACCGGACGGGCATCTTCGGTAATATCAGCGAGGACTTCAGTGCCCAGCGGGTTGTTTTCCTTGATAGCCGGAGCATTCTGCCGCAACTGATTTTCACCGGGCTCTTTGGCATTTTTCACCCGGATGTCAAAGGTGCGTGAACCGTCACGGAAGTCACCGACTTCGATACCGTCAAGTGAACCGAGCATGTAACGGTACAATTGTTCACTGGACATGTTGAGGTTCTGGAGGATGGTACGGTCGGGGACGATATTGATATTGACTTTGCGTTCACGGCGCGAAGAGTCAAGGTCACGCACCATACCGCTGGAAGGAAGTGTTTCCATGACCTTGCGTTCCGCCTCTTCCAGCACTTCCAGATCCGGCCCGTTGATCACACAGCGGATCTCCGCACCGCTGCCGCCGAATGTTGCCGGTATCGACAGGGTTATCAGACAGTTATCCAGATAGGCAAGTTCCTCACGGATCATTTCCTGAATATCATAAATAGTAGCTTTCCGTTCATTTTTGCCGATGGTTTTGATATTGATCTGTCCGAGATAGACCGCAGTGCCGACCTGACCGCGTGAAGCATTGGATGTACCGACAGAAAGAGACAGACCGGTAAGATAACCTTCGCCATCCGGGCCGAGCCGTTTTTCCAGTCTTGCCGCCGCTTCTTTGAGCAGTTTTTCTGTAGTTTCCAGATTGTAGGAGGTGGGAAACTCAAATTTGATACGCACCTCGCCCTGGTCACAGAAAGGCAGGAAGGACAATCCCACTTTCGGGATGATGAAAAAGTAGATTGCCAGAGAGATCAGCAATATTGCCGAAACGAATATTACCGGATGGCGCCCGGTGGCAGTCAGTGAACGGCTGTATACGCCGCAGAGCCAGTTATATCCTTTATCCCACGGGATGAAAAGTTTATCCAGAAATGAAAGTTTCTTTTCTTCTTTGCCGGTTTCAGCTTTGAGCATGATACATGCCAGGATCGGGGTCAGCGTGAAACTGATGAAAAGAGAAACCAATGTGGCGGCAACCATAACTCCGGCAAAAGGAACCATCATACTGCCGATACGGGTGGTCATCATCATCACCGGCACGAACACCACCACGTTGGTCAGGGCACTTGCCGAAACTGCGGCAATAACTTCACCGGCACCCTTTTCGGCGGCAGTTTTGATATCTTCTTTGCGTTTGATATGTTTGAAAATATTTTCGATCACCACAATGGAGTTGGTCACCAGCACACCCACCGAGCAGCCCAGAGAAAGCAGTGTCATAATATTGAATGAGTAATCCAGATAAGCCATTACCGCAAAGGTGACGATCACGGAAATCGGCATGGAAACCATGATGATAAAGGTTGAACGCGGTTCGTGGAGGAAGAGAAAAAGCAGTACCGCTGTAAGGATGATACCGGTGAGAATACTGCTCCAGGCATCATCCACAGAGGACTGGATAAATTCACCGGAATCTTTGAACCAGACCAGCTCCATACCGGAGGGCAATTCGCCTTTCCGTTTCATTTCCTCAAATTTTTTCCGCACCCCGGCGATCACCTCAATAGCATTGGCATCGCCCTTTTTGACAATGTTGAATGTCGCAGCGGGCTTGCCGTCAACAAAAGCTTTACTGCGGACTTCACGGCTCATAAGTTTGACTTCGGCGATGTCCCGCAAATAGACCCGTTTACCCTTGAAAGTACCGATTTCCAGATTGCGGATCTCTTCAAGATCTTTGTAGTCACCGGCAAAGGTGACGTTTTTTTCCATATGATCGATCTGGATGCGGCCCAGAGGTTTTCGGACGTTGTTGCTTTCCAGTTTATTGACCACATGGGAGATGTCAATATTCATAAAGGTGAGTTTTTCACGGTCAAGCAGAACATGGATCTGCATCTCATTGGCACCGTAGACCCGCACTTCACCGACGCCCGGAACTGAAGCGATACGGTCGGCGATCACATCATCGGCATAATCATAAAGGTCATCCTGGGTACGGTCGCCGACCAGAAATGCCTGCACCACGGTGGTGGCATTGGTATCGATCTTGCGGATCATCGGCTCTTTTGCACCATCCGGCAGATCTTCACGGATACGGTTCAATGCCTCACGGACATCGGTAGCGGCAACATCCACATCTGTTCCATGACAAAATTCCAGCTGCACCTGCGCCTGATCTTCAATAGCGACACTGGTGATATGGCGGATACCATCGATACTGGAAACGGCATCTTCGATACGACGGATGACTTCCACCTCGATTTCCGAAGGACTTGCCCCCTGATATTCACAGCGGATAAAGATAGTCGGAATCTCCATGCTGGGCAGCAGATCGATACTGATTTTCTCATACATGGAAGCACCGATCATAACCATCACGATGATCAAAGCGGTCATCGCGATGGGACGGCGGACTGATAATGAAGCGATATTCATGGTTATTCAGACTCCTTTTCAATCTCTTTGAGTAAGGAGTTGTTGTTGATAAAGTTCTGACCGGTGATGACAAAACGTTTATCCACGAGATCAGAAGCGTTGAGGATCTCGGCATAACCTCTGTCTACGATGCCCCGTTCTATTTCCACACTTTCAGCCCGGTTTTCACCGTTGACGGTAAAAGCGATCATCTTGTTTTCGGCACGGAGCAGAACGGCACTTTCCGGCAGACCGTAACCTTCACGCTCCACCAGAATAACATTCAATTCGCAGAGCATACCGCTGACCGGGGCGGGAGAAACTTCCCCGGGGTTGTCGATTTTGATCTTTATTTTGAAGGTGCGGCTTTCCGGATCGATCGCCGGAGCTTTCCAGCTGACAACAGTCCGCAAAGCTTTGCCGTCTTTCTGATAAGCGGGGAACTCGGCAATGGTTTTGCCGGGGATAAGCTGGTCGTAATAGACTGCACTGAGGAAACAGGTAACTTCCAGAGTGTTTTGATTTTCAAGCTTCAAAATCTCCTGACCGGCAGAGACGAACTCATTTTTTTCCACAAATTTCTGTGTCACCACGCAGTCAAAAGGAGCGTAAACTTTGGAATCTGCCAGATTTTTCACAGCGATCTCCTTATTGCTTTTCGCCTGTTCGAGCTGGGCTTCGGCATTGCGGACTTCAGCTTCAGCATTTTTGAATCCGGCGTCGGCATTTTCGACTTCGGCGTTGGCACTTTTCACGGCGACTTTGGAGTTTTCCACTTCAGATTCGGCACTTTTCACAGCAACTTCAGCTTTTTTGAAATCGGCATCGGCACTTTTCACTGCCATATCGGCTTTTTTGAAATCGGTTTCGGCACTTTCCCAGCTTGAGTTACTGATCGCATTGCTCTTTTTCAAATTATCGGCACGTTCAAAATCACGTTTTGCCTGTTCCAGATTGATTTTGGCGATATTCAAATCATTTCTGGCAACATTCAAATTGATTTTTGCAGCCTCATGGGCATTTTCAGCGACATCCTGATTGATCTTTGCGACAGCCAGCTTGTTTTGAGCAACAGTTTTATTGATTTCGGCAGCATCCCGTGCGCTCCGGGCACTTGCCAGAGCGGCTTCACGGACTTTGATCTCATTTTCCTTGACCGTCACCTGATTTTCCAATATTTTGCGGTCGATGCTGAAAAGCATGGAGTTTTCCTTTTTGTCCGGATCGATAATGATCACATCGCCCTCATCCACATTCAAATTTTCCAGCGTACCGCCGATCCGGGCGGAAATGACGGCATGTTCGACCGGTTCGATCGTGCCTTGCAGCGGGATACGCTGCTGAAAAACTCTTTTCTGCAGCGGGGCGATCCCGACCCGGGTAATTTTTTCCTCCACCTTCTTCTGCTCCTTTGAGCATCCGGCGGCAACAAGCATCACCACAGCCATCATCCATGACAATTTCATAAAAAAATCTCCTTTTCTGATCGTTATTTCAAGGCATAAGTACAAATATCCATTTACTATAACGATACTGATTTTTAATTTATTTTGCAATTATGAATCAATTTTCAAAAAACAACACATGTTCCGTACCGGCGGCTTTTTTCTCTCCGGAGAAAACAGCGGCAACTGACATGTTTCTATTGTGATGATGTGCCCGGTAATAATAAATTATTATTGTCTCAATTTTTGTGAAAAATCTTTACTGCGGTGGCGCATCGTGGTCAATCTCGCGCCTTGCTCCTGCGCCGCAGAGGTCGAATACAGTCGTATACTCCCTCTGCGTACTCGTCGCAAAACCCGACAGAGTCGCACGCTGCATCCACCGATAGAAAACAAACCGTGAT